>NZ_JBEOSB010000013.1:0-269545 GCF_040302705.1 Streptomyces sp. NPDC097640 | reverse complement strand
ATGCGTCATGTCCGCGGCCCGGAACGCCTCGTCGAGGTCCGGCGACACCCGCGAGCCGGTCCGCGTCAGGCTGCGTCGCCCGGCACGGCGGTGCGACGGCGGCGGGCCAGGGCGACGGAGCCGCCGCCCAGGGCCAGCAGCGCCGCGCCGCCACCCACGAGGTACGGGGTGGTGGAGCTGCCCCCGGTCTCGGCCAGGTGTTCCGGCTTCGGTTCGGCGCCGGCCTGAGAGCTGACCTGCGGGGCGCCCGGCGCCTCACAGGTCGCCTCAGCGAGGGTGACCTTCCCCTCGACCTCGGCGACGTTCAGCTTGAGCGGGTTCACCGAGACCGCCAGGCGAAGCGCCGTGGCCGCGGCGGTGCGGGACGTGGTCGAGGTGCGCGACAGGTCGAGCCGCACGGTACCGACCCCCGGCACGTCGACCGTGGTCGTACCGCTGGAGGCGAGGTTGACCTTCTTGCCGAGCACGACCACGCTGCCCAGCACGTTGGACGTGGCGGTGGGCCGCTTTCCGGCCTGGCACACCGCCTTCGAGGTGACCTGCTGGACCTCGATCAGCGGCACCGCCGGCAGCCCGGGGAGGTGCACTTTGGCGTGCGCGAGGTTGGCGTACCCCTCGGCACGGGACTTGTCGACGGTGCCACGTGCGGTGGCCACATCCGCGCGCAGGACGTTGAACGGCTTTCCCCCTTCGACGCCGTCCAGTGTCGCGCTGAGCGCGGTCTTGTTGGCGGATGCCGGCGCGCGCACCTCGTTGAGGGCGAGCGCCAGTGGAGCCTTGACCGTCTTGTTGAGCAGCGAGACGCTCAGATCGGTGCGGAGCACGGTCGCACCGGCTCCGCCCGTCGTGTGCGTGCTCGTCTTGGCAGCGGAACCGCCGGTCTTCCCGTCGCCGTCGGTGGCGTGCGCCGCACCCGCGGGCAGCAGGCCCAGGACGGAGACGGCGGCAGCGGCCGTGGCGGCCGCCAGGCGGCGGGCGGGCATGCCGGAGTAGTTGTTGGTGGAACAGGACACGTGAGTGGACCCCCACAGGAGACATGGAGCCGCCGGCGACTCGCCACGGGGGGACACCACGGGCGCCGACGGCATCGACCCCGCAATATTTGCGGCACGTCGAGCCAACTGGCAGGTTCCTGAGGTCAGTTCACCCCAACGGGTGCCACTCGCCGATGCGTTCGATCCCCTGGATCCGTCGGACACATCCGAGTCACACCCGCCGCATCTGCCACACCGGCCACGCGGTCCTGTTCTCTCAGCAGATCACCCGCCCGCGCAGCACCACCCGCCGCGGCGCCGTCAGCACCCGCACATCGGCCCGCGGGTCGGACTCGTACACGACGAGGTCCGCGGATGCGCCCTCGGTGAGCCCGGGGCGCCCGAGCCAGGCCCGCGCGCCCCAGGTGGCCGCCGAGAGCGCGGCGGTCGCCGGGATGCCGGCCTTGACCAGTTCGGCGACCTCCAGGCCGACCAGGCCGTGCGGCAGCGAACCGCCCGCGTCGGTGCCGGTGTAGATGGGCACGCCCGCGTCGTAGGCCGCGCGCACGGTGTCGTAACGGCGATCGTGCAGCCGTCGCATGTGGTCCGCCCAGCGCGGGAACCTCTCCTCCCCGGCCATCGCCAGCTTGGGGAACGTGGCGATGTTGACCAGGGTCGGGACGATCGCCACGCCCCGCTCCGCGAAGAGCGGGATGGTCTCCTCGGTCAGCCCCGTGGCGTGCTCGACGCAGTCGATCCCCGCCTCGACCAGCGGGGCCAGCGTCTCCTCCGCGAAGCAGTGCGCGGTGACCCGGGCGCCCAGCCGGTGCGCCTCGGCGATGGCCGCCTCGACCGCCGCGCGCGGCCAGCAGGCCGCCAGGTCCCCGCGCTCCCGGTCGATCCAGTCGCCGACCAGCTTGACCCAGCCGTCGCCGCGCCGCGCCTCCCGCGCCACATACGCCACCAGCTCCTCGGGCTCGATCTCATGGGCGTAGTTGCGGATATAGCGCTTGGTCCGGGCGATGTGGCGGCCCGCCCGGATGATGCGGGGCAGGTCGTCGCGGTCGTCGATCCAGCGGGTGTCGGCGGGCGACCCGGCGTCCCGCAGCAGCAGCGCCCCGGCGTCCCGCTCGGTCAGCGCCTGCTTCTCACTGGTCGAGTCGTCGACGGCGCCGTGTGTGTCCAGCCCGACGTGGCAGTGCGCGTCCACGAGCCCGGGCAGCACCCAGCCCTCGATGATCCGCACATCCCGGTCGGCGGCCGGCCGGTCGTAGGTGATCTTCCCGTCCACGACCCACAGTTCGTCCCGGATGTCCATGTCCCAGGCGGAGCCCCCGGCGTCCGGCCCGACGACCACCCTGCCCTTGATGTGCAGCACCGCGCTATCCCTCATGCTCGCACTGTACGAGACTTCGCCGACGCTCTGACCGGCCATTTCCCAGGGTCCGAAACGGCGCCACTCGTACAACACGAGGAGCGCTGCTACGCTCACGCAACCCAGGACGAGGGGAAGTGAGGAGGCCCGAGTGAGCGCTCCCACCGATGACCCGGCCGCCGTACACCCCGCACCACCCGCGGCACTGCCGGAGTCACCGGAGAACCCGCCCCCAGCTACCGCTGGTGGGGGTCCCCCCAGCGGTAGCTGGGGGCGCCCCCTGCCGGACTTACCGGTGGCCGCCCCGCCGGACCTGGCACCCGATCCGGCACCGAGTCCGGCACCCGCCCCCGCAGCCGCCCCCGCAGTCGCCCCGGCGCTCGCTCCGGCAGCCGGTTCGTCATCCGTGCCCGACGCGCCGCCTGACATCCAGGCGGAATTCCGGGACTTCTTCGAACGGCACCACGCCGAACTGGCCCGCCTCGCCCACCTGCTGCTCGGCAGCTCGGACGGCGCGGACGACCTCGCCGCCGACGCGCTGGTCGCCGTGTGGCACCAGTGGGAGCGGGTGCGCGCCGCCGACCACCCCGCCGCGTACGCCCGGGGCGTGGTCGCCAACCTGGCACGCTCCCGGATCCGCAGCCTCGTCCGCGAGCGCCGCCGGGTGGCGCTCTTCTCGTCCCAGCGCGCCGACCATGTCGACGACCCGGACATCTCCGCCGTGGTGGACGTCCAGGCCGCGCTGGTGCGGCTGCCGTTCCGCAAGCGCGCCTGCGTGGTGCTGCGCCACGCCTTCGACCTGTCGGAGCGGGAGACTGCGCGCACGCTCGGCATCTCGGTGGGCACGGTCAAGAGCCAGACCTCGCGCGGTATCGCGGAGCTGGAGCGGCTGCTCGGCTCGGCGCACGGCGGCGGGCAGCAGCCGGTGCCGGGCCCACCGGAGACCGTAAGGAAGCTCCACCCTGGCCATGCGGGAGGGAACGGTCGATGATCGACCACCGCGAGCGGCACGACCGGATCGATGTCGCCGCCGAGCTGCGCACCGCGGCCGAGTCCCACCGGCCGGACCGGGCCCGGATGCTGGCCCGGGTGACCGCGGGCATGGCGACGGACGGACGGCGCCGCCCCGAGCGCGGGGCCGCCCGTCCGTGGACCCGGGTGGCGGGCCCGGTCGCCGGGCTCGCGGCGGCGGTGGCCGCCGCGGGGATCGTGGTGCTGGCCACGGAGCCGACCCAGCAGCCGCAGACCGTACGGACGTCGAGCGAGCCCGCCGTCCCGCCGGCGGGGCAGGACAACGGGAGCGGACGGGGGACGACGGACGACGGGTCACAGCGGCGCACCCCGACCGCCTCCCCCACCGCGGTCGGTCCAAACCACCTCGCCGACCCGGTGGTGCGTTCTCAAGGCGAGATCAACCCGGGGTCCAACCCGTACTGGGCGCAGAGCGATGTGATCGTGAAGACCGGCAAGCCGCTGACCTCGCTGACCGTCGAGCTGCGGGTGGCACACACCGGAGGGGTGCTCACCACCGGCTCCTGGAGCACGCTGCCCACCGACGACCTGACCGTCTCGGTGCGCAGCGAGGGCAGCGCGCTGGTGTACCGCTGGACGCTGAAGGACGGGGCCACGGTGCCCGCGGGGCGGCATGTCTTCGCCGGGCAGTACAACCACGCGGAGGGCGACCGGAACATCGCCGGGGACGCCTACTCGGCCTCCGGCAACGGCCCCTCGGGCGCGTTCGCCGTCCGGGGCCGATTCCGCACGGCCAAGTGAATCAAAGTAAATCCAGGTGAATCCAGGTGAATCCTGATGAATTCTTGGCGACCCGCGGAGATATAAATGGGGCACCTTTTTGAATACAGGTTCCCATCGTCTTCTGCCCGCTTTCCGGACTCCTAAACGCTGAAGTTTCGTAACCCGGAACCGCTGTAATTCAAGAGCATCACCACGCCGTTACGCAGATGTGACGCACTCCACACGGCGACCACTTTACCCCGATAACTCCCCGACAAAGCAGCACTTTTCGACGATCCCCCGTGCGCACGCGCGTCCCCGCGCGATAACACGCCGCCCCTCCTTCGGGTAACCCCTCACCACGATGCAATTTAAGATTGTGCTGGGTAAATTCAATCCGCATGACCGCCGCACAAGCAGACCTTGCACGTGCCCGAAGAGAAATGCCGGAAGGACTGAGGCTCGAGGCCCCACGCGTCGAGGACGGAGCCGCGATCTGGCGCATAGCCCGCGATTCCGGAACCTTGGACCTGAACTCGTCCTACAGCTATCTGCTGTGGTGCCGCGACTTCGCCGCCACCTCGGTCGTGGCCCGCGACGCGCACGGGGAGCCGGTCGGCTTCGTCACCGGTTATATCCGCCCGCGGCGCCCCCGGACCCTGGTGGTCTGGCAGGTCGCCGTGGACCGGGCGTGGCGCGGCCGGGGACTGGCCGCCGCCCTGCTGGACGGGCTGGCCGCGCGCGTCGCCGAGCAGTCCGGCATCCACCGCGTCGAGACCACGATCACCCCGGACAACACCGCCTCCAACCGGCTGTTCACCTCCTTCGCCGAGCGGCACGGAGCGCCCGTGGAGCGCGAGGTGCTGTTCGACGGCGGCCTGTTCCCCGACGGCGGCCATGAGCCCGAAGTGCTGTACCGCATCGGCCCGTTCGCCACCCGGACCTGACGCCCCGCGCCGAGACCCCCGTACGCCAACCCTCCACCCCCCTCACACTCATCTCCCAGGAGAATGCTGTGACCATCACCCCGCCCGCGCTGAGCGTCTTCGAGGCCCTGGAGTCGGAGGTGCGCAGCTACTGCCGCGGCTGGCCCGCCGTCTTCGACCGCGCCCAGGGCAGCTACATGTACGACGAGGACGGCCACACCTACCTCGACTTCTTCGCCGGCGCCGGGGCGCTCAACTACGGCCACAACAACCCGGTCCTCAAACGCGCGCTGATCGACTACATCGAGCGCGACGGCGTCACCCACGGCCTGGACATGGGCACCACGGCCAAGCGGGCGTTCCTGGAGTCCTTCCAGAACACCGTGCTGCGCCCGCGCGACCTCCCGTACAAGGTCATGTTCCCCGGCCCGACCGGCACCAACGCCGTCGAGGCCGCCCTGAAGCTGGCCCGCAAGGTCAAGGGGCGCGAGGCCATCGTGTCCTTCACCAACGCCTTCCACGGGATGTCGCTCGGCGCGCTCGCCGTCACCGGCAACGCCTTCAAGCGGGCCGGCGCGGGCATCCCGCTGGTCCACGGCACGCCCATGCCGTTCGACAACTACCTGGACGGCCGGGTCCCCGACTTCCTGTGGTTCGAGCGGCTGCTGGAGGACCAGGGCTCCGGCCTCAACCAGCCCGCCGCGGTCATCGTCGAGACGGTGCAGGGCGAGGGCGGCATCAACGTGGCGCGCAACGAGTGGCTGCGCGGCCTGGCCGACCTCTGCAAGCGCCGCGACATGCTGCTGATCGTCGACGACATCCAGATGGGCTGCGGCCGCACCGGTCCCTTCTTCTCCTTCGAGGAAGCGGGCATCACCCCGGACATCGTGACCCTCTCCAAGTCCATCGGCGGCTACGGCCTGCCCATGTCGCTCGCGCTCTTCCGGCCCGAGCTGGACATCTGGGAGCCGGGCGAGCACAACGGCACCTTCCGCGGCAACAACCCGGCCTTCGTCACCGCCGCCGCGGCCCTGGACACCTACTGGGCCGACGGCCAGATGGAGAAGCAGACCCTGGCCCGCGGCGAGCAGGTCGAGCAGGCGCTGCGCGAGATCTGCGAGGAGCACGTCCGGCTGGGCGCCGAGTACCGCGGCCGGGGCCTGGTCTGGGGCGTTGAGTTCGCCGACCCCTCGCGCGCCACGGCGGTGTGCGCCCGCGCCTTCGAGCTCGGCCTGCTGGTGGAGACCTCGGGCCCGCAGAGCGAGGTCGTCAAGCTGCTGCCGCCGCTGACCGTCTCCCCCGAGGAGCTGGACGAGGGGCTGCGGACTCTGGCACGAGCCGTCCGCGAGACCGCCTGACGCCACATCAGGCCGCACCAGGCCACATCAGATCCCCCACAGAAAGGCGCAATCCACCGTGATCGTCCGATCCTTCAAGGACATCGAGGGCACCGAGCGGCATGTGAAGGCCAAGTCGGGCACCTGGGAGAGCAAGCGCATCGTCCTCGCGAGGGAGCGGGTGGGCTTCTCGCTGCACGAGACCACGCTCTACGCCGGCACCGAGACGTCGATGTGGTACGCCCATCACATCGAGGCCGTGCTGTGTGTGGAGGGCGAGGCCGAGCTCACCGACGACGAGACCGGCGAGAAGCACTGGATCGCCCCGGGCACCATGTATCTGCTGGACGGCCACGAGAGGCACACCCTGCGTCCGAAGACCGACTTCCGTTGCGTCTGTGTCTTCAACCCGCCGATCACCGGACGGGAGGACCACGACGAGAACGGCGTATATCCCCTGATCACCGAGGCGGAGGAGGCCTGATCCAGATGACCACGGTCGCTGACCTGTACCCGACCCGCGCAAGCTCCGAGACGGTCACCCCACGGGCGGACCCGGTGGTGTGGTCCGGCCCCGGGGACCCCGGGCCGATACGGCCGGCCGAGCTGAGCGGCTTCGAACGCGACGGCTTTCTCGCGATCGAGCAGCTGATCACCCCGGACGAGGTCGCGGTCTACCACTCCGAACTGGAGCGGCTGATCGCGGATCCCGGGGTGCGGGCCGACGAGCGCTCGATCATCGAGCCGAAGTCGCAGGACGTACGGTCGGTGTTCGAGGTGCACCGGATCAGCGAGGTCTTCGCGAACCTGGTCCGCGACCCGCGCGTCGTGGGCCGGGCCCGCCAGATCCTCGGCTCCGATGTGTATGTCCACCAGAGCCGGATCAACGTCAAGCCGGGCTTCGGCGCCTCGGGCTTCTACTGGCACTCGGACTTCGAGACCTGGCACGCGGAGGACGGGCTGCCGAACATGCGGGCCGTGTCCGTGTCCATCGCGCTGACCGAGAACCACGACACCAACGGTGGCCTGATGATCATGCCGGGGTCGCATCGTACGTTCCTCGGCTGTGCGGGGGCGACGCCCAAGGACAACTACAAGAAGTCGCTCCAGATGCAGGACGCGGGGACCCCGTCGGACAAAGCGCTGACCGAGCTCGCGGACGCGCATGGCATCAGGCTGTTCACCGGCAAGGCAGGGTCGGCGACCTGGTTCGACTGCAACTGCATGCACGGGTCGGGTGACAACATCACGCCGTACCCGCGCAGCAATGTCTTCATCGTCTTCAACAGTGTGGAGAACACGGCGGTCGAGCCCTTCGCGGCGCCGGTCCGGCGCCCGGAGTTCATCGGCGCGCGCGATTTCACGCCCGTGCGCTGACCCTCGCCGGGGGCGCGGCGCCGCCTGCGGCGCGCTGCTCCCCTACCCGCCCCTTCCCGAACCGGGGCTCCGCCCCGGACCCCGGACGCCCTTCGGGCGTGTCCTCAAACGCCGGACGGGCTGACTTTCCGCCTGGACGGGCTTGATTCGCCCGCCAGGGCAAATCAAGCCCGTCCGGCGTTTGAGGACCGGGGTCCGGGGCGGAGCCCCGGTTGTGGGAAGGGGCGGGTAGGGGACAAAGCCCGCCGCAGGCGGCGCCTACACCCCCGCCGGCAGGCCGGAGAGCACGTCCAGCAGCCGGTCCACATCCGCCACGCCGTTGTAGACGTGGAACGACGCACGCAGATTCCCCGCCCGCGCCGCAACCGAGACCCCCGCCTCCGCAAGGCGGACCGCCGCGTGGCCGAGCCCCGGCACGGACACGATCGCCGACCCCGGCGCGGCAGCGCACCCGTGCCCCAGCGCGGTCAGCCCCGCCCGGAAGCGGTCGGCGAGCGCGCGGTCGTGGGCGCCGATGGCCGCGGTGCCCAGCTCCTCCACGAGCGAGAGGGAGCGCACGGCGCCCACGTACGACAGCAGGCTGGGGCTCTGGTCGAAGCGGCGGGCCGAGTGCGCGAGTTCCTCGACCGGCCCGTAGCAGCTGTCCCACGGCTTCTCGCCGGCCGCCCAGCCGGCGAAGACCGGGGTGAGCCCGCCGAAGTCCTCGGGCACGGTCAGGAAGGTGACGCCGCGCGGGCACATCAGCCACTTGAAGCCGACGCACACGGTGTAGTCCGCGTCATCCGCGTTCAGCGGCAGCCAGCCGAGGCCCTGGCTGCTGTCCACCAGGAGCCGGGCGCCGTGCGCGCGGGCGGCCGCGCGGATGGCGTCCAGGTCGGCGATCCGGCCGTCCGCCGACTGCACCGCGCTGACGGCGACCAGGGCGGTGCCGGGGCGCACCGCGTCCGCCAGGGCCTCCAGCGGCACGGCGCGCGGCTTGAGGTCGCGGCGCATGGTGAAGGGGTTCACCAGCGAGCTGAAGTCGCCCTCGGCCACCAGGACTTCCGCGCCGGACGGCAGGGAGGCCGCCACCAGCCCCGCGTACACGGCGACCGACGCGCCCGCGGCGACCCGCCCGCCCGCCACCCCGGCCAGCCGGGCAAAGGCGGCGCGCGCCTCGTCCACCGCCTCCCAGGCCAGGTCGGCGTCGGGCCCGCCGCCGGCCGCGGCGTCCATGGCCTCCTTCATGGCGGCCACGGTCCGGGCAGGCGTCAGACCGGTGGAGGCGGTGTTGAGGTATGTCGTCTGCGGCGCGAATTCCGCGCCTCCCAGGGGCTCCATGTCCACCCACTATGAGAGGCGCTCACCCCCGCGTCCATCGCGGATCTTACTTATCGCCGCTGACCTGCGACGCTTCCCAGGCCTGGCGCAGCGCCTGGGTGAAGACATCAGCCGGTTGGCCGCCCGAGACGCCGAACCGGCGGTCGAGGACGAAGAACGGCACGGCGGTGGCTCCCAGCGCGGCGGCCTCCTGCTCGTCGGCCCGTACGTCGTCGGCGTACGCGGTCTCGTCGTCGAGCACCGCGCGGGCCTCGGCGGCGTCGAGTCCGGCCTCGGTGGCGGCGGAGAGCAGGGTCTCGGTGTCGAAGAGGGACCGCTCCTCGGCGAAGTTCGCGGCGTAGAGCAGGCTCAGCAGTTCGCCCTGGCGCCCGCGGGCCTTGGCGAGGTGCAGCAGCCGGTGGACGTCGAAGGTGTTGCCGTGGTCGCGCTCGGAGCGGTAGCCGAGTCCGGCGTCGGCCGCGGCCTCGGCCACCCGGGCCTCCATGGCCTGCGCCTGCTCGCGCGGGACCCGGTACTTGGCCGCCAGCATGTCGAGCACCGGCACGGTGTCGCCCTTGGGGTGGTCGGGGTCGAGCTCGAAGGAGCGGTGCACCACCTCGACCCGGTCGCGGTGCTCGAAGTCGGCCAGGCCCTGCTCGAAGCGGGCCTTTCCGATGTAGCACCAGGGGCAGACGATGTCGGACCAGATCTCTACGCGCATGAGTTCCTTCGCCCGCTCTTCGGGGTCTCGGGGGGGGTGTGTCACTGTGTCGGAGGGTCAACCATGAGACGCCCCGGTTCATTCCCCACGGGGATTGCGATCACCTGATTCGGGGTGATTGTCTCCCCGCATGGCCAACCTCATCCTCCGGCTCACCGAAGAAGAACACGAGGAGATCCGGCGTCGCGCGGCGGCCGTCGGCATGACGCTCCAGGCGTACGGGCGGGCTCAGCTCGCGCTGGACCGGGACGAGACCCGGGAGGCGTTCCTGGCCGCGTTCCGGGATTCGCTCCAGCGCTGGAAGGGCGAGTTCGCCGAGCTCAACGAGGAGCTCGCGGCCCGGCCCCGCAGCACGAGCAAGGAGATGGGGTTCGATCCGGCCACGCGTCTGAGGGACGCCTGTTGACCCGTTCCCCCGGCTTTCCCATCGACTTCCCCGCCCTGCTCCAGGCGACCGCGGACATCCCCGGCTCGCCCGCGATAGACGACTACGGGGTGCCGCTGGCGGCCATCCACCGGCACGGCGCGCACATGCTGAACCAGGACGTGTACTGGGGCGCCCATCTCAAGGCGGCCGCCGTCCTGGACACGCTGCTGCGCCATCCCTGGCTCGAGCACTCCCAGGCGGACGCGGCGTGGGCCGCGACCCGGGCGGTGCTCACGATAAACGGCCTGACCGTCACCCCGGATGTGAAGGGCTCGGAGGTGCTGGCGCTGATGCGTGCCATCGCGGGCCCCGGGGTCCCGTTGCGCGACATCGCCCGCGCCCTGCGCGGCTGGACGGTGGACGGCGCGGCGGACGGGACGCCGGACGGCTGAGCCGGCTCCCCGGCCCGGACGGCGCTGTGGGCGGGACCGGCCGGTCCCGCCCACAGCGTCACACCTCAGGTCGTCACACCTCGGGTCGTCAGACCTCGCGGCGGCCGTTCACCCGGCGGGGCAGCCCCTGCGGGTTCTCGTCGCGCAGCTCCGGCGGGAGCAGCGCGGCCGGGGCGTCCTGGTAGGTGACCGGGCGCAGCCAGCGCTCGATGGCGGTGCCGCCGACCGAGGTGGAGGTGGAGGTGGTCGCCGGATACGGGCCGCCGTGGTGCTGGGCGGGGGCGACGGCGACGCCGGTCGGCCAGCCGTTGACCAGGACCCGGCCGGCGAGCGGGGTGAGCTCGGCGAGCAGCTCGGAGGCGCGGCCCTCGGCCCCGCCGCCCTCGCCCTCGGAGAGGTGGACGGTGGCGGTGAGGTTGCCCGGCAGCCGCCCGAGCACGGCCGTGATGTCGGCGTCGCTCTCGTAGCGGGCGAGCACGGTCACCGGGCCGAAGCACTCCTCGAGGAGCACATCGTGCGGGCCCTCCTCGGCGAGCAGCCGCGCCGGGACGGTCAGGAAGCCGGCGCTGACGGTGTGCTCACCGCCGGAGCCGGGGGTGACCGGGGCGTCGACCTCGGGGAGTTCGGCCCGCTCCTTGACCCCGGCGACGAAGTTGTCGCGCATGCGGTGGTCCAGCAGGACGCCGGCCTCGCTGTTGCTGACCGCCTCGGTGAGGGACTTCACCAGCCGGTCGCCCGCCTCGCCCGCGGGGGCCAGGACGAACCCCGGCTTGGTGCAGAACTGGCCCATGCCCAGGGTCATCGACCCGCCGAGGCCCGCGCCGATCTGCTCGGCGCGCTCGGCGGCCGCGGCCTCGGTGACCACGACCGGGTTGAGGCTGCCGAGCTCGCCGTGGAAGGGGATCGGCACCGGCCGGGCGGCGGCGGCGTCGAACAGGGCGCGGCCGCCCCGGATCGACCCGGTGAAGCCCGCGGCGGCCACCAGCGGGTGCTTGACCAGCTCGACGCCCGCCTGGAAGCCGTGCACCACCGAGACGACCTCGACCGGCAGCCCGGTCTCCTCGGCGGCGCGGCGCAGCGCGGCGGCGGTCACCTCGGAGGTGGCGGGGTGGTCCGGGTGCGCCTTGACGACGACCGGGCAGCCCGCGGCGAGCGCGCTGGCGGTGTCGCCGCCGGGCACGGAGAAGGCGAGCGGGAAGTTGCTCGCGGAGTAGACGGCGACGACGCCGAGCGGCACCTTGTAGCGGCGCAGGTCGGGCCAGGGCGGGGTCTGGGTGGCGTCGGCGTGGTCCACGCGTACGTCGAGGAAGGCGCCCTCGCCCACGATGTCGGCGAAGGCCCGCAGCTGGTAGGTGGTGCGGGCGAGCTCGCCTGTGAGCCGGACCGGGCCCAGCGCGGTCTCGGCGTCGGCCGCCTCGACGATCTGGTCCTTCGCCTCGTCGAGGCGGTCGGCGGCGGCGCGCAGGAAGGCGGCGCGCACCGTACGGTCGGCCAGGGAGCCGCGCGCCTCGTGGGCCGCCCGCACCACGCGGTCGATCTCCTCGGCGGTGGCTTCGATCGCGACCTGCTCCCGCTGCTTCCCGGTTCGGGGGTCGACGCTCCACACTGGTGCTGACACCGCGGAATCCTCCTGCTGTGTTGCCGCTGCTTGCGTCCCGCACCTCGGCTGTTGTTCGATATGCTGAACGCTGTCCCTGATGGTGAACTCTGTCGGGACTCTATGGCTGGTCGAACAAAGGGGTCAAGGCGATGTCAACTGCCGAGACGGGTGGGGCCCAGGTCAAGTCGGCGGTCCGCACGGTCGAACTGCTGGAATTCTTCGCCGGCCGGCCGGGCATGCACAGCCTGGCCGCCGTCCAGGAGGCCGTGGGTTACCCCAAGTCCTCTCTCTACATGCTGCTGCGCACCCTGGTGGAGCTCGGCTGGGTGGAGACCGACGCGACCGGCACCCGCTACGGCATCGGGGTGCGCGCCCTGCTCGTCGGCACCTCGTACATCGACGGGGACGAGGTCGTGGCCGCCGCCCGGCCGACCCTGGACCGGCTCTCGGACGACACCACCGAGACCATCCACCTCGCCCGCCTCGACGGCACCAACGTGGTCTACCTCGCCACCCGCCAGTCCCAGCACTATCTGCGCCCCTTCACCCGCGTCGGCCGCCGGCTGCCCGCGCACTCCACCTCGCTGGGCAAGGCGCTGCTGGCCACGTACTCCGACGAGCAGGTGCGCAAGATGCTGCCGGAGACCCTCGGCGGGCTCACCGAGCACACCATCACCGACCGCGAGAAGCTCATCGAAGAGCTGCATGTCATCCGCGAACAGGGGTACGCGGTGGACCGCGAGGAGAACACGCTGGGGCTGCGCTGCTTCGGCATCGCCATCCCCTACCGCACCCCCTCGCGGGACGCGATCAGCTGCTCGGTGCCGGTGGCCCGGCTCACCCCCGCCCATGAGCAGATGATCAAGGACGCCCTCTTCGACGCCCGCGACCGCCTCACCCTCGCGACCCGCCGCCTCTGACCGACTGACCGATCGCCTCCAACCCACCGCGTACGCGGGCGGATTCACCGGACCGGGCTGACACACGGGCGCCGCGGTGGTCTGCTGTGACCGAGCGAGCGAGAGGTGAGACCCATGGAGTACGCCCGCCTGGGACAGTCCGGGATCAAGGTGTCGCGGATCTGTCTGGGGATGATGAGCTACGGCGACCCCGAGCACCGCAAGTGGCAGCTGGACATCGACGCGGCGCGGCCGATCGTGCGGCGGGCCGTCGAGAGCGGCGTGACGTTCTTCGACACCGCCGACATGTACTCCAACGGCAGAAGCGAGGAGATCACGGGCGAGCTGCTGCGTGACTTCTTCCCCGGCCGCGACGACTACGTCCTGGCCACCAAGGTGTATCTGCCGATGGGTCCGGGCCCCAACGACCGCGGGCTGTCCCGGAAGCACATCCTGGCGAGCATCGACGCCTCGCTGCGGCGGCTGGGCACCGACCACGTCGATCTCTACCAGATCCACCGGTGGGACCCCGAGACGCCGATCGAGGAGACCATGGAGGCGCTGCACGACGTGGTGCGGGCGGGCAAGGCCCGCTACATCGGCGCGTCGTCCATGTTCGCCTGGCAGTTCGCCAAGGCCCAGCACACGGCCGCGGCGGCGGGCTGGACCCGGTTCGTGTCGATGCAGAACCACTACAACCTGCTGTACCGGGAGGAGGAGCGGGAGATGAACCCGTTCTGCCTGGACCAGGGGGTGGGGGTGATCCCGTGGAGCCCGCTGGCGCGCGGGCTGCTCGCGGGCACCCGGGACCGGGACCGCTTCGGGACGACGACGCGGGCGGGCAGCGATCCGCTGGTCGAGAAGTGGTACGCGGACGCCGAGTTCGACATCGTGGACGCCACCCGCGCCGTGGCCGAGGAGCGCGGGCTGTCCCCCGCCCAGGTCGCCCTCGCATGGCTGCTCGGCCGGCCCGCGGTGACCGCGCCGATCGTGGGGGCGACCAGAATCGGCCACCTGGAGGACGCGGTCGCCGCGGTCGAGGTGACGCTCGACGAGGCGGAGGTGGCCCGCCTGGAGGCGCCGTACCGCCCGCGCGCCGTCATGGGCCACGGCTGACGGCACGCGCGGGCAGGTCAGGCAGGATCAGGTGAGCAGCTGCTCCAGCGGGTCGATCCCGAAGTAGAGGACGAACAGCCCGGCCGTCCCCCACAGCAGCCAGTGCACCTCGCGCGCCTTGCCCAGCACCGCCTTGATGAGCACATACGCGATGAACCCGGCGCCGATCCCATTGGTGATGGAGTAGGTGAACGGCATCACGACGATGGTGAGGAACGCCGGAATGGCGACGTCATAGCGGTCCCACTCGATGTGCCGCACCTGGCTCATCAGCAGGAATCCCACGGCGATCAGCGCGGGGGTGGCGGCCTGGGCGGGCACCATGGTCGCCAGCGGGGTCAGGAAGAGGGCGAGCCCGAACAGCGCGCCGGTGACCACGCTGGCGAATCCGGTGCGCGCCCCCTCGCCGACCCCGGCCGCCGACTCGATGTAGCTGGTGTTGGACGAGGCCGACGCCGCGCCGCCCGCGGCCGCCGCCACCCCGTCGATCAGCAGCACCCGCCCCAGGTTGGGCACCTGGCCGTCCTTGTCCAGCAGCCCGGCCTCGCTGCTCACCCCGACGACCGTGCCCATGGTGTCGAAGAAGTCGGACAGGATCAGGGTGAAGATCAGCAGGACGATGGTGACCACGCCGACCTGCTGGAACGCCCCGAACAGGCTGAAGGAGCCGATCAGGCCGAAGTCCGGGGTGTCGACGATCTTGTCCGGGAGGGAGGGCGCGGTCAGCCCCCAGGCCCCCGGCTTGAGGTCGGCGATCTCGTTGATGACGACCGCCAGCACGGTCATGGTGACGATGCTGATCAGGATCGCGCCCTTGACCTTGCGCACCATCAGGGCGATGGTCAGCAGCACCCCGAGGCAGAAGACGAGCACCGGCCAGCCGGTCAGCCGCCCGGTCGCGCCGAGCTGGACCGGCACCGAGCCCTCCATGCCCGGGATGCGGGTGGCGAAGCCCGCGTCGATGAAGCCGATGAAGGCGATGAACAGGCCGATGCCCACGCTGATCGCCTGTTTCAGCGGCTGTGGGATCGCGTTCATCACCGCCTCGCGCAGCCCGGTGCCCACCAGCACACAGATGATCAGGCCCTCCAGGACCACCAGGCCCATGGCGTCGGGCCAGCTCATCTGGGGGGCGATCTGGTAGGCGACGACCGCGTTGAGCCCGAGGCCGGCGGCCAGCGCGAGCGGCAGATTGCCGCCGACGCCCATGAGGATCGTCATCACACAGGCGACCAGCGCGGTCGCGGTGACCAGCTGCGCACCGTCGAGATGATCCTGGAACTTGTCCTCCGCCTTGCCCAGGATGATCGGGTTCAGCACGAGGATGTAGGCCATCGTGAAGAAGGTGGCGAACCCGCCCCGGACCTCCCGGCCGAGGGTCGAGGCCCGCTCGGATATCCGGAAGAACCGGTCAAGTGGGCTGCGGGGTGGGGTGGTTGGGGCCGGTGCCTTGTCGGTCACCTGTCCTGCCATGTTGTGGCGCTCCTTAAGCGTGAATATCAGACGCGTGCGGGGTGACTGGATTGTGCCCCCTACGCGGACCGCTCAGGTTTTCGCCGTGTTACGAGATCAACTGCCGTGCGGCGCCGTGCGCTTGGCCCGGGCCGTCACTCCATCGTCGAGCCGATCTCGGAGCCGTTGGCCACGACCAGGAAGCTGGTGACGGGCAGCGAGCCGTCCTGCCGCCGGGCGCCACGGGCCGTCACGGGATCGGTGGTGACGAAGGGCGGGGTGGCCGCGCCGCCGGGGTTCCAGCCGCTGCCCCGGCCGGGGCTCCAGTTGTTGCCCCGGGAGACGGCCGTGGCGCCGGTCTCGGCCTTGGCGTCGCCGTTGGAGACGGAGAGGTTGCGCTCCAGCAGCGCCTGGGAGCTGGCGAAGGAGTAGCCCGAGGCCTCGTTGGCGTACGCCGTGGTGCGCCGGACACGGATCGCGCCGGTGTTGCCGTTGGCCGCGAAGCCGTACTGGGTGTTGTCCCAGGCGGCGGAGTTCCGTACGACATGGGCGGGCGAGGGGGCCGGGGCGTCGCCGCCGAGCTGGAAGCCGCTGCCGTTGCCGCGGAAGTCGCTGATACCCCAGCGGTTCTCGCCGTTTCCGAAGGACCAGGTGTGCTCGATGGTGACCGGGCTGGCCCATCTCCACAGGTCCACGCCGTCGTCGCTGTTGTTGAACGCCCGGACCCCGGTGATCACATTGCCGGAGCCGGAGCCGTGGGTGATGGCTATGCCGTCGGCCTGCTTGCCGCCGGTGGCGTCGTCGTGGTTGTCGTACGAGTCCAGATTGCGGATGACGTTGTCGTTGCTGCCCTTGCCACGCAGGGTGAGCCCGGTGTCGCCGTTGCCGTGGGTGGAGAGGTTGTCGAAGACGGTGCTCTCACAGGAGACGCAGACCAGGCCGCCGCCGGGGGCGTTGCGGAACTCGATGCCGGAAACAGTCCAGTAGTCCGCGCGCAGCGAGAGCAGTGAGGAGCCTGTCGAGAGCCGCGAGCCGTCGACACGGACCTGTTCGGCGCGGTACGGGCGCAGCTCGACGCGGTCCCGGGCGGTGCCGTTGATGGAGCTGCGGAGGGTCCGGGCGGGGTAGTAGGTGCCGCCGCGCACCTCGATGACGGTGCCCGCCTTCGCGATCGAGAAGGCCTTCTCCAGTGTGCGGTACGGGGATTGGAGCGTGCCGGAGTCCTGGTCGTCGCCCTGGGAGGACACATACACGGTCGAGCCCACGGCGCTCGCGCCCTCGGGCGCGGCCGTCAGATAGACCCCCGCCACGGCCGAGGCCACGATGACGGCGCTGCCCAGCGGCAGCGTACGGTCCTTCCGACGGCGGTGGCGACCGCGCTTGCGCCTCAGCCCCATGGCAACTCCTGTTCTGCGTCGAGGGAACGGGCCGGGGGATCCTGGTCCGACCTGTTCCAAGCTGTAGTTGCCGCCAACCCCAGACTAGGTTGCCACGCACTCGCGGATTCTTAGATTACGAAATCGGGATGGTCGCACGAGAGGACGGGGCAAACCTTGATCATTTCGTGGCCGGAGAAGCGACGGCGCCGATCAAGGGCGGTCAGGGCGCGATCAATGCACGGTCAGGACGGATCGCACCGACTCGCGGGGCGTCATGGCGCGACACCCGGAATATGGTAGCCTGAGGCAACTATTTACGCGAACGAAGGCCCAGGAGGCCCGAGATGCAGCCGCGCAGCCCCAGCCGCACCGCCTGGCTCGCCGCCGCGCACCGCGCGGACCACCAGAAGCTGGACGCGGGCCGGCTGTTCCACGATCCGCTCGCCGTCCGCATTCTCGGCGCGGACGCCGACGGCCGCGACGACGCCGACGCCGCGTCCGGGCGCCGGCGCATCCGCCTGTTCATCGCCGCCCGCTCGCGCTTCGCCGAGGACCGCCTGGCGGCCGCCGTGCGGCGCGGCGTGCGCCAGCTCGTGGTTTTGGGCGCCGGGCTCGACACCTTCGCCTACCGCAATCCGCACGAGGCGGCCGGGGTGAGGGTCTTCGAGGTGGACCACCCGGCCACCCAGGCGTGGAAGCGCGAGCGCCTGGCCGACGCCGGAATCCCGCTGCCGCCGTCGCTGACCTTCGCGCCGGTCGACTTCGAGCGGGAGAGCCTGGCCGACGGCCTGACGGCGGCGGGCTTCGACCCGGCGCGGCCGGCCTTCTTCAGCTGGCTGGGCGTGGTGCCGTATCTGACCCGCGACGCGGTGTTCGCCACGCTCGGGTTCATCGCGGGCCTGCCCGGTGGCACGGAGGCGGTCTTCGACTACAGCGAGCCGCAGAGCGCCATGACACCGCGCGGGCGCGTCTCCCATCGCGCTCGCGCGGCGCGTGTGGCCGCGGTCGGCGAGCCGTTCCTCAGCTACTTCGCGCCCGAGCAGCTGGCGGCGGACCTGCGGGCGGCGGGTTTCGGCGCGGTGGAGGACCTGGACGCGGTCCGGCTCGTGTCCCACTACGCCGCCCACGCGCCGGCCGACGCCCGCGAACGCCGCTCGACGGCCCACGTCCTCAGCGCGACGACCGTTTCCGCTTCCCCGACCGGCCCGGCTACGCCTTCAACTGGGTGAAGCGGATGCGGTTGCCGAAGGGGTCGCGGAGGCCGCAGTCGATGCCGTACGGGCGCTCGGTGGGCTCCTCGGTGAACTCGACGCCCTGGCTCTTCAGCGTCTCGTACGTCTTGCGGCAGTCGTCCGTGGTCAAGATGAGCCAGCCGCTCGTCGCGCCCTTGGTCACCAGCTCGCGGACCTGCTGCGCGGTCTCCTCGGACATCGCCGGAGGGCCCGGCTTCTCCAGCAGGATCTGGCGCTCCGGGTGGCCGGGAACGCTCACGGTCAGCCAGCGCATCACGCCGAAGTCGACGTCCGCGTTGACCTCCAGGCCAAGCTTGCCGACGTAGAAATCAAGGGCTTCGTCCTGATCGAGCACGTAAATCGCGGAATGTGTGATTGCGTTGAACATGTGCATCACGTTACCGAGCGAGCCGGACGAAAACTTATCCAAAACTGCTCAGTCGCTCGGCCGCGTCCACGCCATCGTGAAGCACGTCGGCACGCCCGTGGCCACCGCTTCCTTGCGGTAGGCCCGCGGTGACCGGCCGACGATGTCGCGGAAGGTGCGGCTGAAGGTTCCCGGGCTGCCGAAGCCGACCTCGAAGCAGATGTCCGTCACGCTGCGGTCGGTCTCCCGCAGCAGGAACATGGCCCGCTCGACGCGGCGGCGCTGAAGATAGCGGTGCGGGGTCTCGCCGAAGGTGGCCCGGAAGGTGCGGGCGAAGTGTGCCTGGGAGACATGGGCGATCCGGGCCAGGGCGGGGACGTCCAGCGGCTGCGCGTAGGCGCGGTCCATGGCGTCCCGTGCCCGCAGCATGCGGCGGTTGGTGTCTTCTGCGGCACTGCTCACAGCGCCATCACACCACGGTCGGCCACGGCAGGGAGAAAGGGGCCGGGGAAGGGGCGGGGGAAGGGGAGGCCGGGCGGGGCCAGGTAACGCCCGGCCTCCCCGCTGGGGGGGGCGGCGATCAGAGGCGGCCGGCGCCCGCGCGCCCGTCCACGATGCCGGGCACCGCGCGCGGCGCGTCGACGCGGGTGCGCAGCGTCGGCGTCCAGCCCGCGTCGTCGCCCAGCTGCTCGGCGGGGACGCCCGCGTTGTGGACGGCGAGGAGGTCGACGGGCTTGCCGTTGACGTAGTTGTTCTCCTCGGTGAGCGCCGTGCCCTTCCACTGCTTGATGACCTTGGCCCGGTCGACCGTGCCGGGCAGGGTGAGGGCGTTGGAATCGGCGTACAGCTGGGACTCCACACCGACGCCCCAGCTGTAGACATAGCCGTCGGCGGGGGCGATGTAGTGGTTGTTGTACGCGTCGACCTTGCCGAAGCGGACGCGCGGGGCGCGCTCGACGATGTTCTTGAAGACGTTGTGGTGGAGGGTGACGCGGAGCTTGCCCCGGTCGGTGGCGCCCGCGCTGTCGCTGTTGCCGATCATGAGCGTCTTGTCGTGGTCGGCGAAGACGTTCCAGGAGGCGGTGACGAGGTCGGCGCCGCGCACCACGTCCAGCTCGCCGTCGTGCTGCTGGTAGAGCTGGCCGTAGTAGCGGGGCTGGGCGCTGTCGGGGCGGCGGCCGTCGGTGAAGGTGTTGTGGTCGACCCAGACGTGGGTGGAGCCGTAGACGACGAGGTTGTCGTACTCGGAGTTCCAGGCGCCTTCCGCGCCGTCGGTCGGGTCCCAGGCGGGGAAGCAGTCGTAGGCGTCCTCGAAGGTGAGGTTGCGGATGATGACGTTGTCCGCGCCGGTGACCTGGAGGCTGGCGCCGAGCAGCCGGGCGTCCCGGCCGGCGCCGACGATGGTGGTGTTGGAGGGGACGGCCAGCTTGACGCGCTTCGCCTGCACCGCGGCCGACGCTGCGCGGGCGTCGTCCTGCGGGCCGGACGGCTGGGCGTCGCCCCAGGTGGCCGGGTCGTACGCGGCGAGGTAGGCGTCCAGGCCGTAGCCGTCGGTGGCGTAGTCGGCGCAGGACAGCGGCTGGCCGGAGTCGTCGGTGTTGGCGTCGATGGTGCCCTTGACGTAGATGAGCCTCGGCGCCGTGTCCCCTCCGGCCAGCGCCTTGGCAAGCTCGGCCCGGTTGGTGACGGTGAAGGTGTGGACCTTGTCGGCCTTGGCGCCGCCGGTCGTGCCGCCCTCGGCGGAGGCCCAGCCGTCGCCCGCCGGGAGGCCGGCCCGCGCGGAGGCGTGGGAGGTGTACGAGGCGGAGGGGGCGGCCGTCGCGGAGGGGGCTGCGGCGAGCGCGAGGGAGGCGCAGCACAGCACCGAGGCGACGCGGGCATGACATCTGAATGTGCGCATGTTCCGGCTCCTTGCGGGACGTGTGGGGCGTACGGGGAAGGGGCGGGGCGCGGGGCGCGGGCCGCTACCAGGTGATCCAGCTGTCCGGGATCGCCTCGCCCAGGCGGCGTACGTCGGACGCGGCCAGCACGCCCCTGGCCCCCAGCTCGCGCGCCACGAGGCGGGCCACCTCGATCGCGCCGTGCGGCTGGAAGTGGGTGTTGTCCTGCCGGCCGTCCGGGTAGTTGGGCCACTCCCCCGGGTCGAGCCAGTTGAAGCAGCCCTTGGTGGACTCGGGGCCGAGCCGCTGCCACAGCGCGATGCTCGACGCCTGTACGTCGATCAGCGGCACCCCCTCGGCCCGGGCGAGGGAGCGCATCGCGTCGGGGTAGGCGCCGTGCGTGGGCTGGGCGGTGCCCGCGGCGTCGAACTTGCGGCGCTCGACGGAGGTCAGCAGCACCGGGCGGGCGCCGCGGTCGCGCGCCCCCTTGAGATACAGCCGCAGATACTGCGGATAGGTGGTGGCCGGATCGGTGCCCCGAGCCGGGTCCTCGACCTTCTCGTCGTTGTGGCCGAACTGGATGAACAGGAAGTCGCCGGGCCGGATGGCGGCCAGGATCGCGTCCAGCCGCCCCTCGTCGTAGAAGCTCTTCGAACTGCGGCCGTTGACGGCGTGGTTGGCGACCCTCAGCCGGTCGGCGAGGAAGAAGGGCAGGGCCATCCCCCAGCCGGTCTCCGGGGCCGCCGAGGCGGCCTTCGTGGCGGCGGTGGAGTCGCCCGCGAGATAGACGGTCACCCCGGCGCGGGGCTTGCCGCGCCCGCCGGAGCGGGCCTGGGCGGTGCCGGTGGTGGCGGTGAGGGCGAGCGGGAGCGCGGCGAGCGACGCGGCCGCGTGTCTGCGGGAGAGTGACATGGCGTGCGGATGCCTTTCGTCCAGGTCACGGGTGTCGAGACGGACGGGGGCGCGGGTGGGGCGCGGGCCGGCCGCCGGGGTGCGGCGGCCGGCCCGCGACGCGAGCGCGCCTCAGCTGTGCTCTTTCCAGTCCGCCTGGGCCTCGTTGAGCTCCTTGGCGACCTTGTCGCAGAACTCCTTGGCGGTCATCTTGCCGAGCAGCACCTTCTGGAAGTTCGGCTCGTTGTCCGCCTTGCTGATGGTGTTCCAGTCCGGCAGGTAGTACGGCAGCTGCACCACCTTGGTCTGGGGGTCGCTGAGCGATTGCAGCGCAGCCTTGGTCGGCGGGGCCTGCTCGATCCAGGGGTCGTTCGCGGCGTCGACGTTGGCCGGGATGGCGCCGACGTCCTCGTTCCAGAGGCTGTTCATCTCCGCGGAGGCCGCGAACTCGATGAACTTCCAGGCCGCCGCCTTGTTCTTGCTCGCCTTGAACAGGCCGAGGCCGTCGACCGGGTTGGAGACGATGGTGCGCGGCTGCCCCTCAGCGGACGGCGGCATCGGCACACCGGCGATCTTGTCCTTGCCGAACGCCTTCAGATGGTCGGTGTAGCTGCCCAGGTTGTGCTGGAGCATGCCGATGTCACCCTGGTCGAACTGGGCGACCATCTTGGTGAAGTCGTTGTTGAGGTCGGCGGACGGGGTGTCCTTCTTGTAGAGGCCGACGTACTTCTCCAGCGCCGCCACGTTCTTGGGGTCGTTGAGGGTGGTCTTGTCGCCGTTCCAGAAGGTGTCGATCCCGGACTGGGCGTACATCATCTCCATCGCCTGGGCGATGGACCCGGCCCCGCCGCGCAGGGTGAAGCCGAACTTGTTGTCGCCCTGGTCGGTCAGCTCGCCGGCGGCCTTGTAGAAGTTGTCCCAGCTGGTCGGCGCGGGCAGGCCCTTCGCCTTGAACAGGTCGGTGCGGTACCAGAGGGTGCCCTGGTTGGCCGAGGTCGGGACGGAGAACATCTCCTTGTCGTCGCCACCGGCCGCGCGGACGCTGTCCACCATGTTCTTGACCAGCTTGCCCTTGAGCGAGCTGTCCTGGATGCGGTCGGCGACCGGCTCCAGTGCGTCCTGGACGACGAGGTTGGCCAGGTACGCCGTGCCGACGCCGCCCACGTCGGGCAGGCTGTCGTTGCCGCCCTGGATGGCCGTGTCGTACTTCGACTGGACGTCGGCGATCGGGATCGGCACGTACTCGACCTCGATGTCCGGGTACTTCTTCTCGAACTTGGCGATGATCTCCTTCCAGATCGCGGTGCGCGGCCCGCCGTTGTTGTCCCAGAAGACGATCTTGCCCTTGCCGGACCCCTCCGACCCGGAGCTCGACCCGTCGTCCCCGCACGCGGTGGCGGTCAGGGCGAGGGTGAGCGTCACGGCCACGGCCGCGGCGCCACGTACGGTTGGTATCAGGTGCTTTCTCATTGGGTTTATTCGCATGGTGCGCATCTCCTAGCGGTGAGTCTGGGGTGCCCAGCCGTCGCTGCCCGCGAGGTAGTCGGCCACCTCGTGGCCCGCGGCGTCGGCGTCCGTCATCCGCGGTCGGTCGGCGGACGGGGCAGCCCCCGGTCCGGTGGTGCGGTACTCGCTGAAACGGGCTTCCTGCCACGGGAATCCGCCCATGTCCGTCCACGGGGAGTTCTTGATCGCGGCGGGCAGCCAGGTGTCGCGGATCAGCACCTGGGCGATGGCGTCCGGCTCGCCGCCGGGGTGCCAGGGGCGGCCGAGGTGGAAGGTCTGGTCGGGCGCGTCGCTGACGATCCGGCTCCGGGTGATGAGGAAGCCGTACGGATTGCCCTTCCAGGTGCTCGCGGCGGTGATGTAACCGTTGTTGCTGTCGCTGCCGCGGCTGAGCGCCCTGATGGTGGAGCGCTCGATGACGGTGGTGGCGCGCCCGTAGATGAAGTCGACATCCCCCTCGATGTACGAGTCGCGGAGGTAGACGCGGCTGATGGTGGTCAGCTTGGGGCTGTCGGTCATCAGGGTGTCCTGGTTGCCCTTGAAGGCGGTGTCCGTGAAGACGATCCGGTCGCCGGTCGTCTTCATGGCCAGCGCCTGCTCGCCGTTCAGCTCGTGGGCGGCCTCGTCGAAGTCGTTGACGAAGGTGAGGTGGCGGGCGGTCACATCGCTCGCGGCGATCAGGACGGTGGCGCTGCCGGTCGAGCCGCCGTACTCGGCGGGGGTGTCGTACACGATGACGGTGTCGCCGCGGTCCCGCCCGGTGCCCAGGAAGGTGAGGCGCGGCTTGTCGGCCGGGACCCGGACCTGCTCGCGGTAGGTGCCGGGCGCGATGGCGATCGTGATCCGCCCGTCGTTGCCCGCGGGCACGGCGTTGACGGCGGCCTGGACGGTACGGAAGTCGCCGGAGCCGTCGGCCGCGACGCGCAGCACGGTGTCGGTGCCGAGGCTGCTCTGCGGTCCGGAGAACTTCTTCACCAGGGCAGGCACGGCGGCGGCCGGGTCCAGCCGGTACGGGTAGAAGTCGCGCGGGTCGAACGCCGCGCCCCGGGTGTCGTGGCGGCCCGTGGTGTCGCGGGCGATGCTGCCGCGCTGGACCAGCTCGGCGGTCTCATCGG
Source organism: Streptomyces sp. NPDC097640 (assembly GCF_040302705.1). NCBI lineage: Bacteria > Bacillati > Actinomycetota > Actinomycetes > Kitasatosporales > Streptomycetaceae > Streptomyces > Streptomyces sp. NPDC097640. The sequence goes on along the minus strand of NZ_JBEOSB010000013.1, from coordinate 245,546 downwards.
CCTGGTACGGGTTGCGGATACCGTCGTAGTAGCTGTTCTCGATGACCATCTTGGTCCGGCCGCGGGACCAGTTGCCGTAGGTCCACACCGGGTCCTCGTCCTGGTACTGGGCGGAGAGGTAGTTGTTGTAGAGGTGGGCGTGGGCGGCGTTGTCGATGGACGGGCTGCGCTGCTTGATGCCGGTGAACCAGTTGTGGTGCAGGGTGATGTTGGTGGTCACGTTGTCGGTCCAGCCGAGGCCGAACGCCTTGTTGTGGTCCTTGAAGACGTTCCAGGAGACCGTGACGTAGTCGCTGTCCTTGCGGATGTCGAGCAGTCCATCGCCCATGCGGGTGAAGGTGTTGTGGTCGATCCACACGTGGTGGACGGAGTCCATCTGGATGGCGTCGAAGTCCTGGGTCTTGCCGTCCCAGTCGCCCTCGACATAGCTGTCCCGGATGGTGAGGTTCCGGATGATGACGTTGTGGGTGCCGGGGTTGAGGTGGAGTTCGCCGTGGACGATCTCCGCGGTGGAGCCGACGCCGATGAGGGTCTTGTTCGAGGTGACGACGATGTCGGAGCCGAAGGGGTCGACGGCGATCGAGCCCGCGATGCGGATGATGTAGGGGTCGGGGGCGGAGGCGTATGTGGTGAGGTCCTGCTGGGTGCGGACGGTGACCACTTTGCCGCCGGCGCCGCCGGTGGTGCCGCCTGCGGTGGCGGCGAAGCCGTCGGGTTTGTCGGTCCATGTGGTCGCGCCGGCGCCCGGCGCCGGACCCTGAGCGCGCGCTGCGGCGCCCGGGGCGCTGAGCAGCGCGGCCAGGAGGGCGGCCACCAGGGTCACCAGCGCGCCGGTGGCCCTCAGGGGTCGCGCCGTTGTGGGTGCGGTGCGTGGCCGTCTGCGGGTGGGGTTGTGCCCACCCGTCCCTCCCCCAGCTACCGCTGGGAGGTGCCCCCTCTGCGGGACGATTGCCCACAACCGGGTCATGACGCTCCCTCCGTACGGAAGTTTTTGAATTCGGCGTGGCCTGGCGCTCCCTGGCCTTCGGGGGCTGTGGCGAAGAGGCCCAGGAGGGCGCCGACCCAGCGCCAGGGGGTGGCGGCGAAGACGGGGCCGGAGGGGTGCCAGCCGGCGCCCGTGTTGGTGAGGAAGCGGCAGCGGGCGCCGCGGGAGACCTCGATGCGGAGGTGGGCCCGGCCGTCGGGGGCGTCGCGCGGGGGTTCGGCGTCCCGTTCCCGCTCGGTGGCGATGTCGGCGAAACGGTGGACGAGGCGGGTCCCGTCCGCCGTCCGCTCCAGGCCGATCCAGCCGAACGCGTCGCCCAGGACTGCCAGCCCCGCCTTGGCGCCCGGCACCTCGCTGTGCAGGGACAGCCCGACCGTCACCGTGAACTCCTCCGCGGGCAGCCGCTGCACCAGCACGTTCGGCAGCCGCCGCAGATCGTGTGCGTCGGCCGTGCGGTGGCAGGTCAGCCACAGGCCGTCGCCGCCGTGGGCGGTGGTCCAGCCCGGCGCCGGGTTGGCCGTCCACGACCACTGGCGGCCGAACCGCCCGCCCGGGAAGCCGTCGTCGGTCGCCGGGGCCTCGGGCGGCTGCGGCTCCGCCTTGGGCTTGCGGTACGACGCGACGGGCTCGCCCCGGTCGCCCATCACGGGCCAGCCGTCCTCGCCCCACTCCATGGGCTGAAGGTGCACCACGCGCCCGTACGCGCCGCGCTGCTGGAAGTGGAGGAACCAGTCCTCGCCCGCCGGGGTGTCCACCCAGGCGCCCTGGTGCGGGCCGTTGACGTCGGTGCGGCCCTGGGCCAGCACGGTCCGGTGTTCGTACGGGCCGAAGAAGTCGCGCGAGCGCAGCGCGCCCTGCCAGCCGGTCTCCACGCCCCCGGCCGGGGCCAGGATCCAGAACCAGCCGTCCCGCCGGTGGAGCTTGGGCCCCTCCAGGGTGAACCAGCCGGGGATGGCGTCCGCGTCGACGATCAGGGTGCCCTCGTCCAGGAGGGTGGTGCCGTCGGGGCTCATCCGGTGGCCGGTGAGCCGGTTCTTGACCCCGGCGCGGGACTTGGCCCAGGCGTGGACGAGGTAGGCCGAACCGTCCTCGTCCCACAGCGGGCAGGGGTCGATCAGGCCCTTGCCCGCCTTGAGCAGGTGCGGCCTGGTCCACGGGCCGCGCGGGTCGGGGGCGTTGACCTGGTAGACGCCGGTGTCGGGGTCGCCCCAGAAGATCCAGAAGCGGCCGTCGTGATGGCGGATGCTGGGCGCCCACACCCCGCAGTCGTGGCGCGGCGCGGCGAAGGACTCCGCGGGTTCGAGGCGGTCCAGGGCGTGGCCGATCAGCCGCCAGTTGACCAGGTCGCGGGAGTGGAGGACGGGCAGCCCGGGGGCGCGGCCGAAGCTGGAGGCGGTGAGGTAGTAGTCGTCGTCGACCCGGATGGCGTCCGGGTCCGACCAGTCGGCGTTCAGCACGGGGTTGCGGTAGGTGCCGTCGCCCTGGTCGGCCTGCCACACCGGCCCGCTCGTCGGCGTATGCGCGGATGCGGTCATGCTCTGCCTCCCTTCTTCGCTTCTCCGCACGCGCGGCGCAGAGGTGCCGCTGTCGCCGCCGGCCGCGGCCCGGCGGCCGCGTGCGCGGCCGCTCATACGGTCGCTCCCTTGTCGGACAGCTGTGCCCCGATACGGGCCGCCGCCTCGCGGTCGAGGCGGCCGTCGGCGACCGCGGTGACGATGCGCCGGGTGACGGTGTCGGCGGCGGCGATGGCCAGCCGCCGGTCCCAGGCGAGGGCCGAGCCCACGCCCGGGTAGTCGCCGGTGCGTACGAACCAGGGGTCGGCGCGGGTGTCGCCGGTCGCCCCGGCGAACACCAGCGTCCAGTCCTCGGCCGCGAGCGCCAGCCAGTCCGAGGGCCGCCCGTGCACCGCGGCCTCGCCCTCGCCGCCGTCCGCGCTGAAGACCCGCGGCGGCTCGGCGCGGCGCGGCGCGCGCCAGAAGAAGCCGCCGTAGCCCGCGCCGGGGCGGCCGTTGGTGGCCGGGCTGCCGATGGTGACGGTCTCCCCCGTGACGTTGGTGAGGGCGGTGGTGAAGTCGAGCGCCCAGCAGCCGTCGGCGCCGTGGGAGACGGTGCGCACCGCGACCGTGCGCCGCTCCAGCAGGATCTGCCGGCCGCCCGCGACCCAGGACAGCTCCTCCACGAAGCCGTCCGGGTCGCGCAGCAGCCAGCCGAGGTGGCGCTGCGAGCCGTGGTTGTCCAGCTCGGTGGGGCCCTGTCCGCGCACATAGGTGCGGCCGCCCCAGAAGTTGCGCCCGGCCACGTCCGGAACAGCCATGCCGACGCCGAGGTGGTGCGGGTGGTCGGCGGGGCGCGACTCGGTGACGGTGATGCCCGACAGGGTCCGTACGGGGTGCAGATAGGGGCGGGGGGAGAGGCCTTCGGGCAGTTGCGGTCGGTGGGTGTAGGTGCCGACGGGGCGCCCGTCGCAGCGCAGCACGGTGCAGGGGGGCCGGTTGGGCAGGGAACCGTTCATCGGTGGGGGACCTCCGCGGGGGGTGCGGCCCAGGGGGCGCGCAGTTCCGAGTAGAGGGCGAGGCGTTCCGCGCCGGCGGTGACCAGGCTGTCGATGCCCGGCACGACGCGGCGTTTCGCCGAGGGCGCCGCGCCGACGCCCGGCTCGGTGCGCCAGGCGTCCGCGGGGAGCCGGACCGGATCGGGGGCGGTGCGAATGGCTTCGACGACGCGCATGAACGCGCCGGTGCGCTGCGGGGGGACGAGCAGTTCGGTGCCGTCGCGCAGATGCGCGGCGAGGTTCTCCAGGAGGTCGGTCCGGCCGTGGTCGGTCGTCTCCGGCTCGTGTCCCGGGCGCTCCAGCAGCACCCGGTCCAGCTTGTACCAGAAGGTGATCCGGCCGCGGTCGCCGTGGATCAGGACGTACGGCTCGCCGGGCCGCTCGGCGCAGAGCGTGGCGGCGACGGTGACAGTGCCCGAGCCGGCAGAGCGGGCGGTGCGGAGCCGTACGCAGGAGGTGTCGTCGGCCTCGATGTCGTTGGCCCGGAACAGCTCCAGTTCGATGGATTCGATGTCCTCGGCGCGGTCGGCGCCGTCGATGCGCAGGGCGGTGGCGACGGCGTGGGCGAGCGGGTTGGTGAGCACGCCGTCGATGACGTCCCGGCCGTCGAGGGAGCGGTGTCCGGCCCAGGGGGCGCGGGTGTAGTAGCTCTCGTCGCGCGCCCAGGCGCCGGCCGCGCCGATGCCGGTGACCTCTCCGATGGCGCCGTCGGCGATGAGTTTCCGGATCGCGGTCAGCGCGTGGGAGCCGAGCGACTGGAAGCCGATCTGGCAGGCGGTGCCGAGTTCGCGCAGGCCCTCGGTCATGCGGGTGAACTCGGCGCAGGAGGGCGTGGGGGGCTTCTCCAGCAGCAGGTGGGCGCCGCGCCCGGCCGCGGCGAGGGCGAGGTCGGCGTGGGTGTGGATGGGGGTGCAGATGATGGCGATCCGCGCGCCCGTGCGGGTCACCAGGTCGGCGAGGTCGGCGGACTGCTCGGGGGTGCCGAGGCCGTCGCCGAGCTCTTCGGCGGTCAGGGGGGTGAGTTCACAGACTCCGGCGAGCCGGACCAGGCCCTGGGCGGTGAGCCGCCGGATGTTGTCCAGGTGCCAGTGCCCGTGGCCGCGGGCCCCGGCGAGGACGAGGGGGATGGGTTCCATGGTCGCCTCTCACCCGATCCGTCCGGCGCCCGCGCCGCGCGCCACGTCCCGGGCCGCCTTCGCGGCGCTGTCGATCCGGCCGTGCAGGGCGGGGGTCCAGCCCACGTCGGGGTCAAGGTCTCGCTCGCTGCCGGAGTTGTACGAGTTGTGGATGGCCAGCAGGTCGACGGGGTAGCCGTTGAACTCGCTGCCCTTCTGGTGCAGGGCGCTGCCGTTCCAGCTCTTGACCAGGTCGGCGGCCTCGACATGGCCGGGCGTGGTGAACGCGTTGTTCTCGGCGTAGATCCGCGACTCGGTGGACACGCCCCACGAGTAGCGGTAGTCGGTGCCCTCGGGGACCTGGTAGGCGTTGTTGTACACGTGCACCTGGCCGTAGCGGACCCGCGGGGCGCGCTGGACGACGCCCTTGAAGCTGTTGTGGTGGAGGGTGACGCGCAGCTTGCCGCGGTCCGTGGTGACGTTGTCGCCGTTGCCGATGAGCATGGCCTTGTCGTGGTCGGCGAACCGGCTCCAGGAGACGGTCACCAGGTCCGAGCCGTTAGTGATGTCCAGCAGTCCGTCGTGGCGCAGGTAGTTGCGGCCGAAGTAGGTGGGCTCGGCGGCGTCGGGGTGTCCCTTGTCGCTGAGGGTGACATGGTCGACCCAGACGTGGGTCGCGCCGCGCAGCCAGATGGTGTCGTACGCGGTCTTCCAGTCCCCGAGGCCGCCGGTGTTGGGCTGCCAGACCGGGAAGCAGTCGTAGGCGTCGCGCAGTTCGAGGTTGCGGATGATGACGTTGGAGGCGTCCTTGACCTGGAGGCTCGCGCCCTTGAGGACGGCGTCCCGGCCGAGGCCGACGAGGGTGGTGTTGGAGCCGACGGCCAGCTCGACCCGCTCGGCCTGGCGCGCGGCGGAGGCGGCGCGCGCCTCCTCCTGCGGCCCGGAGGGCTTCTGGCCGCCCCAGCTCCCGGGGTCGTAGGCGGCGAGGTACTTCTCGGTGGTGTAGCCGTCGGTGGCGTAGTCCGCGCAGCTCAGCGCGCGCCCCTGGGCGTCGGTGTTGGCGTCGATGGCCCCCCGGACGTAGATGATCTTCGGTACGGGGCTGCCGCCGTCGAGCGCGGCGGCGAGCTGCGCCCGGGTCCGTACGGTGAACACCTGCGCGTCGTCGGCCGCGGCGCCGCCGGTGGTCCCGGCGCCCTCCGCCGCCCAGCCGTCGTCCGCCCCGAGCACCTCGCGCCCCAGGTCACGGCCGGGGGCGGGGGCGGGGTCACGGCCGGGGGCGGGCGGCTCGGCCTGTGCGCCGGCGGGCAGGGCCAACCCGACCAGCCCGACGGCCGCCAGGGCCGCGATGCCGAGCCGGGTCCACCCCGAGCGCGCCGCGCGCGATATCGCTGGAACCCCCCGTCCCTGGGGGTGCGCCATGCCCATCTTCGGACCTCCTTGTCCGCGAGAGTCGTACTCCGATCGGCCACGAGCCGCCGATCGGCGGCGTTACGGCCCGGCGCCTAGCCCTTGACCGCGCCCGCGCTGAAGCCGGTGATCAGCCACTTCTGGATGAAGGCGAACACGATGACGACCGGGACGGCCGCGATCACACCGCCCGCCGCCAGGGCGCCCAGGTCGACGCTGTCCGCCCCGATGAGCGTGTTGAGGCCGACCGGGATGGTCTGCTTGTCCTGGGAGCTGAGGAACATCAGGGCGAACAGGAAGTGGTTCCAGCTGTGGACGAAGGCGAAGGAGCCCACCGCGATCAGCCCGGGCCGCAGCAGCGGCAGCACCACCGCGCAGAAGGCGCGGAAGCGGCCGCAGCCGTCCACCCATGCCTGTTCCTCCAGGGACACCGGCACGTTCCTGATGAAGCCGCTGATGAGGATCATGGACAGCGGCAGCTGGAAGACCGTCTCCGCGATGACCACACTCCCCAGTGAGTTGATCATCTGAAGGTTCTTGAAGATCTCGAAGAGCGGGACCAGCATCAGCGCGCCAGGAATGAACTGCGAGGCCAGCAGCGCCAGCATGAACGCCTTTTTGATCTTGAATTCGAAGCGCGCCAGCGCGTAGCCGCCGGCCAGGGCGACCACCGTGGTCATCACCAGCGAGCAGACTCCGACGATCATGCTGTTCTGGAAGAAGATGCCGAAGCTTCGCTCGTTCCAGACCTTGGCGAAGTGCTCGCCCGTCATCGGCCACGGCACCAGCGAGGTGGAGCCCGCCGGGCGCAGCGCGAACAGCAGCATCCAGTAGAACGGGATCAGGGTGAAGAGCAGATACAGGGCCAGCGGCAGATAGATCTGCCAGCGCGGCACGCCCTGGTCGATCCCGCGCCCGCGCTTCCTGCCCCTGCCCGTGTCCGGAAGGGCTTCGGGGGCGGGGGCGAGGCCCTTCTCCGCGAGTGCGGTGGTCACTTGTTGTCGCCTCCGAACTTGCTCAGGCGCAGATAGAGGATCGAGCAGAAGAGAAGGATCACGAAGGCGACGGTGGTCAGCGCGGAGGCGTAGCCGAAGTCGTGCCCGTCGATACCGGTGTTGGCGACGTACAGCGGGAGGGTGGTGGTCTGCCCGGCCGGGCCGCCGCCGGTGAGGGTGTAGAGCAGGTCGACGTTGTTGAACTCCCACACCCCGCGCAGCAGCGTGGAGAGGATGATCGCGTCCTTCAGGTGCGGCAGGGTGATGTGCAGGAACTGCCGCGCCCGCCCCGCGCCGTCGACCGAGGCCGCCTCGTACAGGTCCTTCGGGATGGACTGGAGGTCGGCCAGGATGAGGATGGCGAAGAACGGCACGCCGCGCCACAGTTCGGCGAGGACGGCCGCCCAGAAGACGGTGCCGGTGTCGGAGAGCACCGAGGTGCCGTAGCTGCCGATCCCCGCGTCCGCGAGATAGCGGCTGATGCCGGTGGACGGGTTGTAGAGCAGCATCCAGATGGTGGTGGTCAGCACCCCGGAGACGGCCCAGGGCGAGAAGACCAGGGCACGGGCGATGCCGCGGCCGATGAAGGTCTGGTTGACCAGCAGGGCGAGCGCGAGGCCGAGGACCAGCTGCAACAGCACCTCGGTGACGACCCATTTGCCGCTGAAGGCGAGGGCGTCCCAGAACTGCGGGTCGTCGGTGAAGATCTTGGTGAAGTTGTCCAGGCCCGCGTAGCCGTTCCGCCAGGGCTTGGTGACGTTGTAGTTCTGAAGGCTGTAGTAGAGGACGCTGAACATCGGATAGGCGATGAAGCCCAGCATCAACAGCCCGGCGGGGGCGATCAGCAGATACGGGAGGCGGCGGGTGGAGCCTCCGGTTCGGCGCCGGGTGACCCGGGGTGGTTTCGCCACGGCGTCGGCCATGACTGCTTCTCCGTTCTCAGGGGTGCACGGTCGGGCGGGTGAAGCGCTTACCGAATGTCGTTCGGCATGTCGTGCAAAAAAACAGCTGCTCAGAGGGGGTGTCAGCCTGCGTATGGCTCGGGGTCCGCGCCAGGGGCGGCGAGGAAGCGGAAGTCGCAGCCGGTGTCGGCCTGGGTCATCTGTTCCTGGTACAGCGCGCCGTAGCCGCGGGTGTACCGGGGCGGCGGCGGTGTCCAGGCCGCCCGGCGCCGCTCCAGCTCGGCGTCGTCGACCTCCAGGCGCAGGGTGCGCGCCCCGACGTCGAGAGTGATCAGGTCGCCCGTGCGGACGAGGGCGAGCGGCCCGCCGACGTACGACTCGGGCGCGATGTGCAGCACACAGGCGCCGTAACTCGTCCCGCTCATCCGCGCGTCGGAGATGCGGACCATGTCCCGCACCCCCTTCTTGAGGAGGTGGTCGGGGATCGGCAGCATGCCGTACTCGGGCATCCCGGGGCCGCCGAGCGGGCCGGCGTTGCGCAGCACCAGCACGCTGTCCTCGGTGATGCCGAGTTCGGGGTCGTTGATGGTGGCCTGCATCGTCTTGTAGTCGTCGAAGACGACGGCGGGGCCGGTGTGCTCGAGCAGGTGCTGCTCGCAGGCGATGTGCTTGATGACCGCGCCGTCCGGGCACAGATTGCCGCGCAGCACCGCCACCCCGCCCTCGCTCGCCCGCGGGTTGTCCAGCGGCCGGATCACCTCGGGGTTGTGCACGAGTGCGCCGTCGAGCTGTTCGCGCAGGCTGGTGTGGGCGACGGTCGGGCGGTCCAGGTGCAGGGTGTCGGTCAACCGGCCGAGGAAGCCGGGCAGGCCGCCCGCGAAGTGGAAGTCCTCCATCAGGAAGCGGCCGCCGGGGCGGAGGTCGGCGAGCACCGGGACGGTGCGGGCGATCCGGTCGAAGTCGTCGAGCGTGAGCCGCACCCCGGACCGCCCGGCCATGGCGATGAGGTGGATCACGGCGTTGGTGGAGCCGCCGAGGGCGAGGACGGTGGCGACCGCGTCCTCGTAGGCCTCAGGGGTGAGGATCCTGGAGAGCCTGAGGTCCTGCCAGACCAGTTCGACGACGCGCAGCCCCGAGGCCGCGGCCATCCGTTCGTGCCCGGAGTCGACGGCCGGGATGGAGGAGGCGCCGGGGACGGTGACGCCCAGCACCTCGGCGGCGGCCGTCAGCGTCGAGGCGGTGCCCATGGTCATGCAGTGGCCGGGCGAGCGGGCCAGTCCGCTCTCCAGCTCGGACATCTCGCAGTCGCCGATGAGCCCGGCCCGCTTGTCGTCCCAGTACTTCCACATGTCGGTGCCCGAGCCCAGCACCTCGTTGCGCCAGTGGCCCGGCAGCATCGGCCCGGCCGGCACGAAGACGGTCGGCAGGTCGGCGGTGGCGGCCCCCATCAGCAGCGCGGGGGTGCTCTTGTCGCAGCCGCCCATGAGGACCGCGCCGTCCACCGGGTAGGAGCGCAGCAGCTCCTCGGTCTCCATGGCGAGGAGGTTGCGGTAGAGCATGGGGGTCGGCTTCTGGAAGGTCTCCGAGAGCGTCGACACCGGGAATTCCAGCGGGAAGCCGCCGGCCTGCCACACCCCGCGCTTGACCGCCTGCGCGCGGTCGCGCAGATGGACGTGGCAGGGGTTGATGTCGCTCCAGGTGTTGAGGATCGCGATGACCGGCTTGCCCAGGTGCTCCTCGGGGAGGAAGCCGAGCTGGCGGGTGCGGGCGCGGTGGCTGAAGGAGCGCAGGCCGCCGGTGCCGTACCACTGGTGGCTGCGCAGCTCCTCGGGCGTCTTTCTCCGGGGAGTCCCGGGGGCCGGGGAGGTCTCGGGGGTCGCCTCGGGGGCCTCGGGAGTCGCGGGAGTCTGCGGGGTCGCGGAGGGCGTCATATCCCCCACCCCTGGACGAGCGCGGCGACCTCGGCGCGCTGCGACTCGGGCAGCGGGCTGCTGGGCGGGCGGATGTCGCGGCGGCACAGGCCGAGCGCGGCAAGCGCTTCCTTGACGACGCTGACGTTGTTCGCCGACTGGTGGGCGGCGCGCAGGTCTTCGAACGGCCGGATCTGCTCCCACACCTTCATCGCGCCCGCGTAGTCCCCGGCGCGCAGCGCGCCCAGCATGTCGAGCGAGACCTTCGGGGCGACGTTGACCAGCCCGGAGGTGAAGCCGGTGGCGCCGACGGCCCAGTACGAGGGCGCGTACAGCTCGGCGAGCCCGGCCACCCACACGAACCGGTCGAGCCCCGCCTCGCGGGCGACGGCGGCGAAGCGGGCGGCGTCCGGCACCGCGTACTTGACGCCGATGACGTTGGGGCAGGCCTCGCCGAGCCGGGCGACGGCGGCGCCCTCGATCAGCGGGTTGCGCAGATACGGCACCACGCCCAGCTCGGGGACGGCCTCGGCGATGGCGCGGTGGTAGTCGACCCAGCCGTCCTGGGAGACGTACGGGTGCACGGGCTGGTGCACCATCACCATCCCGGCGCCCGCCTCCCGGGCGTGCCGGGCGGCCTCGACCGCGGTGGCCACGTCGTGGCCGACGCCGACGAGGACGGCGGCCCGGTCGCCGGTCTCCTCCACCGTCAGCTCGGTGACTAAGCGGCGCTCGGCGAGGGTGAGGGCGTAGAACTCGCCGGTGTTGCCATTGGGGGTGACGGCCTTGACCCCGCCGTCCAGGAGCCTGCGCAGCAGTGCGCGGTAGGTGTCCTGCTCCACGGCGCCCTCGGCGTCGTACGGAGTCACCGGGATCGCCACGACGTCAGCGAGCGCCGCCCTCAGTGGTGAGTAGTCCATACGGTGCCTGTCCCTTCTGGTCGAGCCGGTACGGCTGGTCGGGCCGGTGGCCGGTTGGGCCTGCTGGGCTGGGGACGGTGGCGGGTGGGGGTGAGGCGCGTGGGCGCGTGCGGGACCGTCCCCTCATCGCACGCGCCCACGCGGTCTAGGGGGCCGCCTCCGCGGCCCGGGCGGTGTCCGGGGCCGCCGGGCTTCCCGGAGCTCCCGGGACTCCCGGCGTTTCCGGGACTCCGGGCGTTTCCGGGACTCCCGGGAACGCGCGCCGGACGAAGGAGGCGATGTGGTGGTGCAGGGCGGCGGCAGCGCCGTCCGCGTCGCCGTCGAGCGCGCGGGCCAGGATCTCGCGGTGCTCGTCCGCCTCCCGCTCCCAGGACGGGACGGCCTGCCAGGCGATGGCGGAGACGAGAGCGGCCTGGTCGCGCAGTTCGTCGAGCATCCCGGCCAGCAGCGGGTTGCCGCAGGGCAGATACAGCGCGCGGTGGAAGTCGCGGTTCGCCAGCGACCGGCCGGCCGGGTCGGCCGCGGCGGCGGAGCGCTCCAGGGCCGCGCTCGCGCCGGCCAGGTCGGCGCGGGTGGTGACGGTGCGGCGCAGCGCCTCGGGCTCCAGCAGCAGGCGCACGTCGTAGACGGCGTGGGCCATGGCGGTGTCGACGGTGCGTACGGTCGCGCCCTTGTACTCGCTCATCACGACGAGCCCGCGGCCGGCGAGGGTCTTGAGGGCCTCGCGTACCGGGGTCTTGGAGACGCCGAACTGCGCGGCCAGCTCGGTCTCGACGAGGGGCTGGCCGGGCCGCAGCTGTCCGGTGAGGATGGCGTGCTTGACCGCCTCCAGCACATATTGCGTACGGGAGGGGATCGGGCTCGGCGCAATGTCCATAGGGCTCTCAGATCTCACATATCGCGTCTCATATATGACGTACGAAGTACGACGCGATGAAATTAGGACCGCCCCAAAGCTTCGTCAATGCTTCTGACAAAAAACCCGGGGCGGCCCTTGAGATTTGACCGAGCGTCAGGGAAGCCGTTCGAGGGCGGCGCGCACCGCCGCGAGATCCGCGTCGGAGGCCAGTCCCGCGTGGTAGAGACGGATTTCGTTCGCGCCGAGCCCGATCGCGTGCGTGGCGTCGGATTCGAGCGTGGCGGGGCTGCCGCCCATGCCGGTGACGACGGTGAAGTTCGCCGCCAGGGTGGTGCGCTCGGTCGCGTGCGGGGCGAAGGGGGTCAGCACATCGGCCCGCGCCGCGTCGTTCCCGGTGCAGGGCAGCACGACGCCATCGGCGTGGCCGAGGATGCCGGCCGGGTCCACCCCGACGTTGGCGCCGAAGCGGTGGGGCGCCGGGTCGGCGTGCAGCAGCACCCGGAACGCCCCGTCGGCCGCCTCCCGTACGGCCGCGACGGCGTCCCGCTGGAGCTCGGCCGCGACCCGGTCGCGCCAGGTGGCGAACGTGGCCGCGTGGTCGGCGCCGAGCAGCTTCTCGACCTCGGCCCACTCGGCGGCCCGGTCGCCGCCACCCTGGACCGCCTCCCCCGACCACACCGGTCCCAGGGCGCGCAGCACCGCCTGCCGCAGCTCGTCCGGGTCGGCGCCGAGCGAGGTGTAGCCCGCGCGGCAGCTGTCGCAGAAGCACAGCGACATCAGGTACTGGGCGGCGCCGCCGAGCGGCACCCCGCCGATCTTGTCGTGCGCGTGCAGGTGGGTGACCCCGTACCAGCCGCAGGACTCCAGCTCGGTGCCGCGGGTGCCGGGCCGCGCAGCCGCCTCGGCGGCCAGGTCGACCACGTACGAGCGCACCTCGGGGCGCGCGATGCAGGGCGCCCAGGGGTAGCGGTCGCCGTAGGCGTTGCGCACGGAGGTGTGCGGCAGCTCGTCGCCCATGCGGGAGTTGTGCGCGAGGACCACCCAGGAGTGCACCTCGAGCCCGGCGTCCGCGAGGGCGCCGGCCGCCTCGCCGTACGGGTCGGCGCCGTCCACCCAGGACTGCTCGTACGGGCGCAGCGGGCGGCCCGCCCAGCGCTCCGGGTCCGGCGGGTAGAGGACGGCGGCGTGGCGGGCGGTGACGATGCGGTGGCGCGGGTGGCGCGGGGTCAGCGCGCGGGTGGAGTGGTACGCCGAGGCGAGGGTGACCTGCTGGACCCCGAGATCGGCGATGCGGCGGGCGGCGTCGGGGTCGCCGACGACGTCCCAGGGGTAGACGAAGGCGGAGGCTTTCAACGCGGTTTCCCCCTCGGGGTCGTCAGGCTTCGGTGACTTCGGTGACGGTGACGGTGGTGGCGGCATCCCCGGGGACCAGGGCCAGGCCGCGCTCGATCAGCTCGGCCAGCTCCTTGAGGTGCTCGGGGCTGGGCTCGCACAGCGGCGAACGTACCTCACCGACGTCCAGCCCGCGCAGCCGCACGCCCGCCTTGACCAGCGAGACGGCGTAGCCGCGCCCCTGGTTGCGCAGCTCGACCAGCGGCCGGTAGAAGCCGTCCACCAGGGCGTTCGCCGTCGCGTCGTCGCCCGTGAGCAGGGCCTTGTGGTAGGCGAGGGCGATCTCGGGGGCGAAGCAGAAGACCGCGGAGGAGTAGAGCAGCACACCGATGCCGCGGTAGGCGAGGCCGGTCAGCTCGGCGGTGGGCAGCCCGTTGAAGTAGAGGAACTTCCCCTCGGGGTCGTCGGCGCGCACCGCGCTGACGATGCGCTGGAGCAGGTCCAGGTCGCCGAGGCCGTCCTTGAGCCCGATGACGCCGGGGACCTTGGACAGCTCGACCACGGTCTGCGGGGTGAAGACGACGTTGTCCCGCTGGTAGACGATGACGTCCAGGCCGGTGGCGCCCGCGAGCGCGGTGTAGTGCCGCAGCAGCCCCTCCTGGGAGGCGACGACCAGATACGGCGGCATGGCCAGCAGCCCGTCCGCCCCGGCCTCCTCGGCGAGCTCGGCGTACTGGATGGCGAGGGCGGTGCCGTACCCCGCCCCGGCGACCACCGGCACCCGCCCGTCGGCCACCTCGACGGCGGCGGCGACGGCGGCGCGGTACTCCTCGGGGGTGAGCGCGTGGAACTCACCGGTGCCACAGCACGCGAAGACGGCGGCCGCCCCCGCCTCGATCCCGCCGCGCACATGCGCGCGATACGCGTCGAGGTCCAGGCCGCCGTCGGGCCCGTAGGCGGTCACGGGGAAGAACAGCAGTCCGTCGAGGCGCTCGGCGAGTGAGGCTGAGGCTGAGGTCACGGGCTCTCCCTGTCCTGTGCGCCGACGTGCCATCACCTCATCGGCGCGTACATGTTTCTGATCGTCATCTATATTCATGAACGCAGCCACGGTAGGACAGCCCGCCCGCGCCGGTCAAGGCAGCTGCACGCACGGAGAGTCGCCCGGAACACGCCACCACCCCTCTCCCGCGACCCTTGACGCACCCCCGCCACCCTCCCTAGCGTGTCCATGTTCATGAACGGCATCTATGTATGAATTTCCGTCCTTAACGGAGGAGTTCCCCTCATGCCCGCTCCCCGCACCGTTCTCCTCACCGGCGCCGCCGGCGGCATGGGCACCCTGATGCGCGAGCTGCTGCCCGCGACCTACGGATACCGGCTGCGTCTCTTCGATGTGATGCCCATCGAGGGCGAGCCGGACGCCATCACCGCGGACCTCGCCGACAAGGACGCGCTGCGGGAGGCCGTGCAGGAGGTCGACGCGATCGTCCATCTCGCGGGCATCTCCCTGGAAGCCCCGTTCGAGAAGATCCTGCGGGCCAACATCGAGGGCACCTACAACCTCTACGAGGCCGCGCGCGAGGCGGGCGTCCGCCGCATCGTCTTCGCCTCCAGCAACCACGCCATCGGCTTCACCCCACGCCCGGCCACCACCCCCGTCCCCGCCGAATCCCTCATCCCCATCGACACCCCGCGCCGCCCGGACACCTTCTACGGCCTGTCGAAGTCCTTCGGCGAGGACCTGGCGTCCTTCTACTGGGACAAGCACGGCATCGAGACGGTCGCCATCCGCATCGGCTCCTGCTTCCCCGAGCCGACGTCGGTGCGCATGCTGTCGGTCTGGATGAGCCCCGCCGACGGGGCCCGGCTGCTGCACGCGGCCCTCACGGCGGAGGACGTCGGCTACACGGTGGTCTACGGCAGCTCGGCCAACACCCGCCTGTGGTGGGACCTCACCTCAGCCCGCGCGCTCGGCTACGAGCCGCAGGACGACTCGGAGCCGTACGCGGCGAAGCTCATCGCCGAGCAGGGCGAACTCGACCCCGGCAACCCCGACCACGCTTATCTTGGCGGCCACTTCTGCACCAACCCGCCTATTTGGCCGCACTGAGGATGTTGCTCTGGGACTGAGAGCCTGCGCCTGAGGCATGCGTGACAAGGCAAAGCCGCTCAAGATGAGCCCATCTATGCTGGCCCGCAGCAGCACAGGGGGAAGGAGCAGCGGATGGACTGGTTCTGGTGGGTTCTCATCGTCTTTTGGACGGGGGGCTTCGCGTGGGCAGCTGACAACGTCCGCACTGCACTGCGCAATCGGCATGAGCGCAAATTGCAGTTGCTGGAGGCAGCGAAACAGGAACGTTTGGCCGTCGACGCAGCACACAAGCCTCCGGAGCCAGTGTGCGGATGCACGCACCATCTCGCCAAACACGACAAGCAGGGTCGGTGCCACGAACGCGTCGAGGTGCCCACGGCTTGGGACGAGAACAAGAAGCCGCTGCGTTACGAGGCTGGTCAGTGCAACTGCCAGCAGTACGTGGGACCGCAGCCTCTGTCGCAGGTGTTCGCGGAAGAACTGACAGATCTCGCGTGACCGGGATGGCGAGGCCGCGCCCTCCATGGCATTGGGACCACTGATCGTGTGTTCCATGGGGATCCCGGTGGCCGCCACCGCGCGGAGATACCCGGCCCGGAACGGCCCGCCAAAATGGGGGTCGTTCCGAGCGGGAGGATGCGGTGTCGGTGGTCGTTGAGGCGCAGCGGGCCTGGAGGCAGCGCGGAAATCCACGCGCGCCCGCCGGCTCCCCGGCGGTACGGTCGATGCCTCTCCGGCGGCCGCCGAAAGGAGCGCGCCCCATGCCCGCACCGTCCGGCTTCGCCTATCGACAGCGCGGCGACGGCAGCGTGGTCATCACCCACAACGGCCGGGCGGCGGCCACCCTGCGCGGCACCCGGGCTGCGCAGTTCATCGCCGAGGCCGACGCTGGCGATCCGCAGGAGGTGATGGCGCGCTGGACCGGCAACTACCGCAGGGGCAACGAGCGCACCGCCCGCGACCACCCGCGCAACCGCCACTGACCGGCGCGCGCAGGGCGCGCTGTCCGGCGTTATGCCCGGCTGTCGCTGTGCGGGACGGTGGCCTCCACCGCGGGGCGAGGGCGGTCGCGTTCGGCCCACCGTACCGCCGGGCCCATCGCGTAACCGGCGCCGAGAAAGAGCCCGCCGAGCAGCAGCCAGCCGGGGAACCCCCAGGTCATGAGGAGCGTGGTGACCAGCAGCGGTCCGAGGGTGCGCGCCACGGCCACACCGGTGCCGAAGAAGCCTTGATACTGGCCCACCTGGTCGGATGGAGCCAGGTCGAAGCCGATCTGCCAGGAGCCGGCGGACTGCTTCATCTCGCCGAAGACCTGGAGCAGCGCGGCGGTGACGAGGACCGCCGTGGTGGCCCACGCCGGGAGCCTGGCAGCCGACACGGCGAAGACCGCGCATGAGGCGAGAAGGATGACGCCCGCGCCGCGCACGGCTCGCGATGCCGAGCGCAGATCGGTGACGGCACGTGCCGTGCGGACCTGGAAGAGCATCACGGCAAGGGTGTTGAGGACGAAGAGCGCCGATGCCAGCCAGGTCAGATGGGGAGTACGGGCGGCGATCCACAGTGGGATCGCGAGGCTGAGCAGGGGCAGCCGTAGCAACAGCACCGTATTGATGAGCGTGATGACGGCGTACGGCCGGTCGCGCAGCACCGCGAGTCGGGGCTCGGCGTTCATGCGCCGGTGAGTGTCCTTCACGGCGGGCAACCGCAGCAGGATCAGGGCGCAGACGAGGAAGCTGAGCGCGTCGACGACGAAGACGGCGAGGAAGGCCGTGCGGGTTCCGTTGTTCAGGACCAGACCACCGAGAGCCGCGCCAATGGCCAGCCCCGCGTTGAGGGTCGACTGCATGTGTGCGAGCACTCCGGTGCGTTCGGCCGGATCGACGAGGCCCGCCAGCAGCGCCTGCCGGGCCGCCGCGAGTCCCGACTGGGCGGTTGCGTACAGGCTGGCCACGAGCAGGAACGGCACGAACGAGCGGATGACGAGGAAAGAAGCGACCATCACCGCGGTGGCGAGGGCGAGCAGCACCGCCATGGTGCGCGGTCCGCGCCGGTCGGCGAGATGGCCGAGCGGCACCCCGGCCAGGGAGCCGACAGCCCAGGCGATGGTCAGGCCGAGGCCGAGCCGAGCAGGCGACAGGCCGGCGACCCGGGTGAAGTACAGCGCCGAACAGGTGTAGTACACGCCGTCGCCGATGGAGTTGCTCAACTGGGCGGCAGCGAGAATCCGTGGCCCCCCTGGGGGCGGGATCATTCGTGTCGACACATCGATCCTTGAGGCAGGAGCCGCTCAGAAAGCGCTCACCATCGCTGACCACGCCACGGTAGGCAGCAGACGCCCCAGGCATCAGGGACAATCACGGCCCAGGACGGTGGGCCACTTTGCGCGAGGTGTCCGCGGCATAGAGGTCAACGGTCAAGGCGGACCCCCGATGCGGCCTGAGGTTCGGGCAGCCAGTCCCGGGCCGGGTCGTACTCCAGCCACCGGCTACGCCCCGCCTCCCCCGCGAGGGCGCTCAGCAGCGCCGGCAGGTGACGGGGTCCGCGGCCGCACCACAGCAGCGACCAGGCGTACAGCGGCGTGGGCTCGACCAGCGGAACGGACCGGATCCCCGGAATGTGCGGAAGCGGCACGTCGGCCGGTATCAGCGAGAAGCGGCGCGGGTCCGCGGCTAGGTCGGCGAGGAAACCGTCCAGCCCCAGGTTGGTGCCCTCGGCGTGGTCGCGGATGCCGAACCGCTCGGCGAAACGGTGCAGGAAGTCGAGCCGGTCCAGTGTCGCGGGGGCCCACAGCAGGCTGCCGCGCAGTTGCTCGGGCCGCAGGGCGGACGCGTCTGCCAGTGGATGGTCCGCGCTGAGGACGGCGTCCACCGGCTCCAGCCGTACCAGACGGTGTGTGAGCCCCGCGGGCAGCGGCGGATGGACGCGGCCGAACGCGGCGTCGATGTCGCCGCGCAGCAGCGCCGCCGCCACCGACGGCAGATCACGGCCGTGTCCGAGCTCCAGCGGTGGTGCGTCGCTTCCCGCCGCCACCTGTGCCAGCGTCCGCATCGGTGCGTAGAGGTGGCCCCACACATCGACCCGCAGCGGCCGGTGTTCGTCCCGGGCCGCGGCCACGGCCCGGTCCGCGGCGGCCAGCGTCTGCCGGGCCGGTTCCAGGAAGCGGTGGCCGGCGCGGGTCAGCTCCACCCCCTGGCCGGTGCGCAGGAACAGCGCGGTGCCCAGCACGGATTCCAGGCGCGCGATCCGCTTGGACAGCGCCTGCTGCGAGATCGACAGCCCCGCGGCCGCCCGTCCGAAGTGCGACTCCTCGGCGGCGCGAACGAAGGCGTGTACCTGCGCCAGATCGAGGTCCATGGCTCTCACCCTAGATGTCCGTTCCGGGAGGTAGGCGCCTCTCACCGCTTCTTTTCTCCGAAGTTGAAGTTTGACTGTAATCAGGTTTCATGCAGACTGTAACTCGCCAGGAGATGACCACGTCGGCAAATGCGCAACCGTGTCCGGCACATCGACGACCACCGAGAAAGAGGAACAATGAACCGGCGCGCGCTCGTCACAGCGGGAACTGGTGGAATCGGTCTGGAGACCGCGGTGGGCCTCGCCGCGGCCGGATACGCGGTGACCGTGGTCGGCCGCGATGCGGCGCGGGGCGGCAGCGCCGTCGAGCGCATCAACGCCGTCGGCACCGCCACGGAGGCCCGGTTCGTCACCGCCGATCTCGCATCCCTGTCGGAGGTACGGGAACTTGCCGACCGCGTGACGGCGGACGGTGCCCTGAGCGTGCTGGTCAACAATGTCGGAGCGATGTTCGACGACCGGCGCGTGACACCCGACGGCATCGAGGCGAGCTTCGCGCTCAACCATCTCAGCCCCTACCTGCTGACGGAGCTGCTGCTCCCCGCCCTGCGCGCCGGCGCTCCCAGCCGCGTCGTGAACGTCACCTCCGGCTCGGTCCGCATCCCCACTGGCCGCATCGACACCGCCGAACAGCAAGGCGGGTACTACGGCCTCCACGCGTACGGCCGCGCAAAGCTCGCCAACCTCGCCTACACCCTGGACCTGGGGCAGCGCCTGAAGGGCGACGGCATCTCCGTGTTCGCCGCCGATCCCGGCGGCGCGGTCACCACCATGACCACCGGGACCATGTCCTCGTCCCGAGTTGTCGCCCCCTGGCTGCGGCCCTTCTGGCCGCTGGTCCACAAGGCCTTCCGGCGCACCACGTCCGGGACACCGGCGCAGGCCGCCCGCTCGTCGGTCGCCGCTGCGACCGACCCCGCCCTCGCCGGCCGCCCGGGACTCGTCATCGGCCCTGACGGCCGGCCGCTCTCACCACCGCGCCGTGCGACCGACCCCCGCCTGGCCGAGGCCGTCCGCACACTCAGCCGACGCCTCGCGCCGCCGACGGACGGAGACTGATGGCAGCGCCGGCCCGCGGGGGATGTCCTGCCGATCACGCAACCTCACACCCGCACCTGGGCGCTGGAGCACCTGGCCGAACCTCTCCTGCTCCGCGACCTCGCCGGCCACGCGCACCTGTCCGAGCGCACCTTCATCCGCCGTTTCATCGCCGAGACCGGGCTCCCCCCGATGAAATGGCTCCAACTGGCGCGGATCAACCACGCCAAGCAGCCGCTCGAACGCAGCGACGCGACAAATCGACACGATCGCCCGCCTCAGCGGTCTCGGCACGGCGGGCAACTTCCGCACACTCTTCACCCAGCACTGCGGACTGACCCCGTCGGCATACCGCGGCATGTACTCCTGCGACGGTGCCGGACCGGCGTCGCCGGAGCAGCCGACGTCTCGTGGTCGTTGACGTTCAGGGGCGGGTCGGCAGGTCAGGCCCCGCCGGGGAAGCCGTGTGGTCCGTGCGTGCCGGGTCCGGGGCGAGCTCTCGCAGGAGGCCGGGGGAGAAATTGCCGCCGGTGAGGATCGTGGCCAGCGAAGCGACACCGAGGTCGTGGCGCAGTGCCGCGGCGATGCCGACCGCGCCCGAGGGTTCCAGGATCAGGCCCAGGCTGTCCCGCACCAACCGCAGCGCCCGCCGGATGTCCTCCTCCTCGACGAGGAGGACCTCGTCGACGACCTCGCGCATCCAGGCCACCGCCGCGGGCACCGGCACCCGTACGGCGATGCCGTCCGCCATGGTGCGCACCGGTCCCGTGGTCTCGGGCACGCCGGTGCGCCAGCTCGTCGCCATGGCGGGGGCGCCCGCCGCGCACACCCCGATGATCCGGGTACGAGGTGAGCGGGCCTTCGTCCAGCAACCGATGCCGCTGATGAGCGCGCCGTTGCCGACCGGGACCACGATCGCGTCGAGACCGAGCGGGGCCAGTTCCACGGCGATGGTGCCGGCTCCCTCCGCGATGAGCGGCTCGTCGCCGTCCTCCACGAAGACGCACTCCGGGCGGGTGCCGGCGTATGCCCGGGCCGCGTCCTTGGCGGCGTCGAAGTCGGCGCCCGACAGCACGACTTCGGCGCCCAGTTCCCGCATGCGCGCCACCTTGTTGGGGTTGGCGTCATGGGCGGCGAACACCGTCACCGGGATACCGCGGGCCCGCCCGACATACGCCATGGCCTGGCCGAAGTTTCCGGCCGAGGCGCAGACGACATGCCCCGCGACCGCCACTTGCCGCAGAAAGAGGTCCGCTCCGCGGCCCTTGAAGGACCGGAGCGGGTTCAGTGTCTCCACCTTGACCACGATGTCCCGGCCGAGTGCGCGGGAGAGCGAGGGGTCCGAGAACTGGGGAGTGTGGAGGAAGGCGGGGGTGATGAGACGGGCGGCCTCGTCGATGCCGTCAGGAGACAAACTCGTTACGGTCATGACTCATCCTAGGTCGGCACTCGGCGTGCCGGAGGCGTGGTCCCACAAGTGGCGCCGCCGGCCGTTGGAGCCGACGAAACGCGCGCGCGGCCTGAACAGCGTTCAGGCCGCGCGTGTCGGTCACCTTCGTACCGTCACGCCAGGGAAACCGGGGCGCCGGTGGCGCTCCAGACCGTGCCGCGCCGTTCGTGCCGGATGAGTTCCGAGACGGCATGGGCAACGCGGGGTCCGACCTCGCGTTCGACCAGGTACAGCGCGAGGTCGATGCCGGAGGTGACGTTGCCGGAGCTGAGCAGGTTGCCGTCGTCGACCATACGGGCCTCCACCGGGACAGCCTTCGTTCCGGCGAGGTCCTGGCCCCGCTCGTGAGTGACCAGCGGCCGGCCGTCCGCCAGGCCCGCGTGGGCGAGGAGGAGGGAACCCCCGCAGACGGTGGCAACGGTCATGTCCGGGCGGGCCAGCGCCTCGCGCAGCCGGTCCGGCAGAGCCGTGGACCCCGCCTGGCCGAGAATCCAGCCGATGCTGCCGACGACGCCGGGATCCATCGAGATGCTTCCCGCGGCGCCGGGGACGACGATCACGCTTTTCTTGTTCACGTCCACGGCGGAGGTCGCGGTGAGCTTGATCGACGGGAATCCACTGACCACGTCCCGTGCGCCTTCGGCGCTGACGAACTCGGTGGACACCCGTCCGCCGGAGAACTCGCCTGCGGAGTGGAAGACTTCGAAGGGTCCAAGGACATCGAGGGGGTCGAAGCCGTCGAAGAGCGCGATCTGTACGTGCATGACACAAGTCCTTTGTCTCGTCATAGTCAGGAAGAGCGGTCGGTGAAACAGCGCCGGAGGTAAAGCGCCGGAGGTAGACGGGAAACCGGTCAGCGCAGCATCCGGCGCAGCGCATGAGCGCTTTCGGTGACGGCCTGGTTGAACCGGGGGCCGAGATGGACGAATGGCAGGAAACCGTGCGGCAGGTCCGCTTCGCGGACGGCTGTGACCGGGACACCCGCGGAGCGAAGCTTGTCGGCGTAGGACTCGCCTTCATCACGCAGCGGATCGAACCCCGTCGTGACGAGGTGCGCCGGCGGCGTGTCCGGGGCGACCTCGCCGTAGACGACCGACACCTGCGGATCCGTACGGTCCACTCCGGGGCGAAGGTAGTGGTCCTGGAACCAGCGGATGTCGTCGTCGGTGAGCAGGAATCCCTTGCCGTATGTGTCCCGGGACGGGTGACGCGTGGCCAGGTCGGTGGCGGGATACAGCAACCACTGCCCCGCCGGGACGGGGCAGTGCCCCCGCGCGGCGGCACGACGGGCGGCCACCGCGGCGAGCGTGGCCCCCGCGCTGTCCCCACCGACCACGATCCTGTCCGGGTCGATGCTGAATTCCTCTGCCCGCGAAACGGTGTCGTCGAATACCGCCAGTGCATCGTCCACCGCAGCGGGGAACGGGTCCTCGGGGGCGAGCCGGTAGTCCACCGACAGCACTCGGTGGCCTGAGTGTTCGGCGAGAAAGCGTCCCACGTGGTCGTATCCGACGCGGCTGCCGACCACCCAGCCTCCGCCGTGGAAGAACACCAGCGCGCCCGACGTTCCGGGGCAGGACGCGGGTTCGTACAAGGTTGCTTCCAGAGCGTTCCGCCCGCCCTTGAGGCATACCTCGGACACCGTCACCGCCTGCGTCGGCCGCCGGCCGGCACGGAGCATCGGCGCGTTGCGCTCCAGCGCCGCGCGGGACAGCTCCGGTGAGTCCTCGACCACCAGAGCCGACTTCTTGTCGCCGAGGGAGCGGATCAGCAAGCGGGCATCGACGGCCAGTGCTTCGCCATCCACGATGATCTCCGGTCCCGCCAGCGCCGACCGCACCCGATCCGGCAGGCGGCCCAGCAGCCCGACCATCACCTCCTGTGCCCGCACCCCCATCGGCACCGAGGTATCCCTGGCCATGTCGGCCCCCCATCAAGTTACAGCTTGACTGAAAGGAAGTTTCAGGCAGACTGTAACTCAGCGAAGAGGGTCACGCCAGTGAGTGCGGCTGACGGCGCCGGGCGTGACGGAGGTGGGGTCACCGGCTCTGGCAGGCCAGAGGGTGCGGCCCTTACTCAGTGACAGGAAGAAGGACGAACTGATGACGGTACCCATGGACACCGAAATCGCGGCCGCGCTGTCCCCGATCATCGCGGCGGCGGAGGCCGCTCCCCCGCTGGCACCCGGTGACTGGCAGACCCGGCGGGAGGTGTTCGGCACGGCGATAGCCGCTCAGGCCGCAGAGCTCGACGCCCCTCCCGGCGTCACGGTGACACCCTGCTCGGCCACGGCCGACGACGGGACGACGATCCCCTTGCGCCTCTACCAGCGGCAGGATGCCCAGAGGGCGCCACAGGGGGCGTCGCTGGCCGTCTACCTTCACGGCGGCGGGATGTTCCTCGGCAGCCTTGACACCCACGACACACAATGCCGCATCTATACACACCTCTCCGGCGTCGCGTTGCTTTCGGTCGGCTACCGCCTCGCCCCCGAGCATCCGCACCCGGTTCCCGTAGAGGACTGCTACGCCGCTCTGCGCTGGGCCGAGGCGAACGCCGCCGACCTCGGCATCGCCCCCGCTCGCATCGCGATCATGGGAGACAGCGCCGGTGGTGGCCTCGCAGCCGCCGTGGCTCTTCTCTCCCGGGACCGCCGCGGCCCTGCCCTGGCGGCCCAGATCCTGATCTACCCCATGCTCGACGACCGGACCGTCGTCGCCCAGCCCGACCTCGCCGACACGGCGACCTGGAGCGCGGAGGACAACCTCACCGGCTGGCGCTGCCTGTTGGGTGATGCGGCGGGCGGCCCTGACACCCCTGCCTATGCCGCCCCCGCCCGCGCCGACGACCTGGGCGCGCTTCCACCCGCTTACATCGAAACAGGCCAGCTCGACCTCTTCCGGGACGAGAACATCGCCTACGCGCAACGGCTCAGCCACGCCGGGGTACCGGTCGAGCTCATCCAGTACCCCGCCGTACCCCATGCCTTCGACACCTTCGATCCCGCGGCAGCCGTCAGCCGCCGCGCGGTCGACAATCGCGTACGGGCATTGGGCGCCCTGTGAGCGCCGGCCACCGGCACTCGGCGTACAGGCATGGAGCCAGGCAGCCGCTTGCGGTGTGCTGCTACGCGGCGGTCGCGCGGCTGGCGGCTTCCCACAGAGCCGTGCCGAGCTCCTCGCTGTGGAGCTGGACGGAGCCCCTGGCGGGGCGGGTGCGGACGAAGTAGGAGCCGTCAAGGGGCTGTTGGCGGGTAGCCAGTTCAATCAGCCGTTCGGCGCCCTGGCGAGGGGTGCCGATGAACGGACGGGCGGCGGTCTTCAGGAGGCTCCCGGTGCGTCCCATATACCGGCCGAAGTCCGAGGCCATGATGCCGGGATGGAAGTCGCCGACATCCACGCCCGGGTTGCGGCGGTGGAACTCGCGCAGCAGCACTCCAGCGGCCAGCTTGGCCCGCGCGTAGGTCCGGTGGCCCGACACACGCGGCTCCCCCACGAGGGCGGCGGCGAGGTTGTGCGGAGAGAGGACGGCATTGCTGTGGGACCGGGAGTTGGTCAGAAGGACGCGGCCGGTACCGAGCCTCCCGGCCAACTGCGTCATCAGCAGCCACGGCGCCAGGGCGTTGGCCTGGAAGGAGGCATCGATCCCGTCGTCGGTGAGGCGCGGGGGCATGACGCCTCCGGCGTTGAGGGCCAGTACGTCGATGTTCGGCACGGCTTGGGCCAACTGCGCGGCCAGACCGCGGGTCTGGGACAGGCTGGTGAAGTCGGCCGTGTAGGTGGGCGCGTGCAGTTCCTCACCGATGGCCCTTGTGCGTTTCTCGTCGCGGCCCACGAGGTGCAGTGCGGCGCCTCGGGCGCTGAGGAGGCGGGCGGCCTCGGCGCCCGCACCCGAGCTTGCCCCCGTCAGCACAATGATCTTGCCCGTGAGGTTCATGGGAGCGTCATCCTTTCGGCGCGCCGCTGACCGAGAGGCGGTCGGCGGCGGGGCTGGCGGATTCGACGGCGCCCAGCAGGCACTGGGCCAGGTCGGCGCGGCTGATCGCCAGGGGCGAGGGGGTTTTGATGTCGGCGTGGGCGGACCAGGCAGGTGAGGCGGGCTGGTCGGTCAGCGAGCCGAAGTAGGCGACGGTGAAGTCGAGCCCCGAGGCGGCGAGGATCGCCTCCGCGGTGTCGAAGTCCTGGTAGTCGCGGCGGATGAGCAGCCGGGTCAGCGCCTTGAGCGGCCATGCGGTGTGCTGTCGTGAGGCGCCGCTTCCCCAGGCCAGCGGCATGGCGATACGCCGTACCTGGTGCAGATGCATGGCGGCCACCAGATTCGCTGTGGCCCGGGCCATCACCGCGGAGCCGGTACGCGCCTTGAGCCAGAGCGGATTGCCCAGTGCGCTGACGATCGCGTCCTGCCCGTCGACGGCGCGGCGTACGGCGGCCAGGTCATCGCCCACAGCACCCTCCACGATGCGCAGCCCGGGCGTCTCGGCCTGCTCTGCACCCCGTCGTACGAGTGCGGTCACCTGGTGTCCGCGCTCCAGGGAGTGGGTGACCACCTGCCTGCCCAGGCCGCCGTTGGCGCCGACCACGAGGAGCTTCATCTCCGTCATCTCACTTCATCACTCATGTTTCAGCCGCCCTGCAACTCAGGGCCCAGTCATGCCTCGCACCCGCTGGAACTGGAGACTGCCCGGAACTCCAGTTAAAGTCAAACTGAAACTTTCCGAGGAGGAACGAGAAGTCGTGACCGCCCAGCCCCCGCCCAACAGCACCGCCTTCCTGCTCGCCGCCCTGGGACGGCGAACACGCGAGGACGTCGAACGGGCACTCAAGCCGACCGGTTGCACGCTGCGCCATCTCTCGGCCCTCGGTCACCTGATGGGGGAACCGGGAATGTCCTACAGCGAACTGGGCCGCAGGGCAGGGATCACCGCACAGAGCGCCCAAGCCACCGTCCGGCAACTGGAAGAGCGCGGTGCCGTCGAGCGCCGCACCAACCCCGGACGAGGCCGCACCGCGGAACTCCACGTCACGGAAACTGGCCAGGAGCTCCTGCGGGCGGGGCGCGATGCCTATGCCGAAGTGGATGCCGCCCTGGAACGCGTGCTCGGGAAGCAACGGCGCCAGGACCTCACCGGGCTCCTCCTGTCGGCGTTGTCCGGAATCTCTCCCGGGAGGGACTGAGACCAGGACCGCTCGCCGGGCCGGCCGGGGACCCCATGGGTGACAACCCTTGGTTGTCGGCTCGCCCAGCAGGTTGTTGGCCCGTCCGGTGCCACCGCCGATTACATGATCCGCATGCAGAGACTGATCCCCACGGGAGATCCGGCGCGCCCGGTGGAGTTCGCCGAGGACGCCCAGCCCGTCCCGGCGCCGGACGAGGCGTTGATCCGCGTCGAGGCGTTCGCGCCGAACCGAGGCGAGACGTTCCTCCTCGAACGGCCGGAGCCGAGCCTGCTGCCCGGCAAGGACGTCGCCGGCCTGGTGGTGCAGGCAGCCGCCGACGGCTCCGGCCCACGGGTCGGCACCCGCGTGGTGGGCCACCCGCCCCGGGGAGGGTGGGCCGAGTACGCGGCCGTGCCCACCCACTCGCTCGCCGAACTGCCCGACTCCCTCAGCGCCGTCGAGGCCGCGGCCCTGCCGCTGGCCGGCATCACCGCCCTGCGGCTGCTGCGCACTGCCGGCAGCGTGACGGGGCGGCGGATGCTGGTGACCGGCGCCTCGGGCGGCGTCGGCCACTACGTCACCGAGCTGGCCGCCACCGCGGGCGCGGAGGTCACCGTGGTGACCGCCACCCCGTCGCGCGCCGAGCGGCTGCGCGCTCTGGGCGCCGCGGCGGCCGTGCACGCGGTGGCCGAGGCGCGGGGGCCGTTCGACGTGGTGCTGGAGTCCACCGGCGGCGCCGACCTGCCGGTCGCGCTGTCCAAACTGGCCCCGGGCGGCACGCTGATCTGGTTCGGCCAGGCCAGCCGCACCCCGGCGACGCTGGACTTCTTCGATCTCCTCAACGGCCCGGAAGGCGCCGTCATCCGCCACTTCCACTACGCGGGCCCCAACGTCGGCCCGCCTTACGGCCACGACCTGGCCACCCTGGTGCGCCTGGTGCGCGACGGGCGGCTGCACCCGGAGATCGGCCGCACCGCGGACTGGGCGAAGACCGCCGAGACCCTGGTCGACCTGCGGGAGCGCCGGATCCGCGGCAAGGCGGTCCTCACCACGGGGGTGGCGTCGTGAACGTCGCCGCCCTCGCCGCGGAGAATCTGACGCGCGCCACCGCCGCCGGTCTCGACCCGCATGAATATCAGCGTGTCACCGCCGAATTGACCTCGGCCGACGACTGGGGACAGGCGTTCGTGAGTGCCGCTCGCCGCCACCTCGTACGCGCGGAACAGGCCGCCTCCCCCGTATCGGCGGGCGAGCACTACCAAGTGGCCGCGCGCTGGTTCCACATCGCCACCCTGGGCCCGTACACGGACCGGGCTCCGGCCGAGACCCAAGCCGCCGCCGAGGCCGACGCCGCGATGCGCCGCGCACTGGAGATTCTGGAACCCGGCGCCCGCCGAGTCGACGGGCCCGCCTTCGCCGGCTGGCTCCGCGGCCCGGCCGACGCGCCCGCCACCGTCGTCGTCGTGCCCGGCCTTGACTCCGGCAAGGAGGAGTTCCACGCGGTCACCTCGGCGCTGCTGCGCAGGGGCCTGGCCGTGTTCACGATGGACGGCCCCGGGCAGGGCACACTCGCGGCCACCACGACGGTCCGGCCCGACTATCACCAGGTGATCGGCCAGGTCGTGGACGCGCTCGGCGTCGACCGGGTCGGGCTCATCGGCCTCAGCCTGGGCGGTTACTACGTCGCGCGGAGCGCCGCCCACGACCCGCGCGTGGCCGCCGCCACCACCGTGAGCGGTCCTTCCCGCCTCGACTGGGACGCCTTTCCGCCCCCGCTCCGGAACATCCTCACCCGGCGCGCCGGAGGAGCCCGAGCCGCCCGCGACTTCGCCGACCGGGTCGACCTGTCCGCGCTGGCGCCCCGCATCGCCTGCCCGCTCCTGGTGGTCGACGGTGGCCAGGACGACATCTCGGGAGTGACCTGCGGGGAGCCACTGGCCCGCCTGGCACCGCGCGGCGAGTACCTGCTCGTCCCGTACGGCGACCATCTGCTGGGCAACGCCCACGCGGACTGGCTGCCCACGGTCGCCGACTGGATGTCCGAGGCGCTCGGGATGTGACGATCTCCTGGTCATCGGAGTATTCCCGGGCGGGGCACGGCCTGGCAGAGTCCCGATCATGAAAGACATTCGAAGACAGCAGCTTGGGCTGTTCCCCGGAGTCGCGCTGGCCGCCGCGCTGCCAGGGATAACGCTCGACGAGACCGGCGAGTCCCCGCTGTTCGGTTACTTCTTCGCGTACATCCTCTTCGCGGGCATCAGCACCGCGCTCTGGGCCACGCCCAAGGATCCGTACCAGGGGCTCCTGTTGCCGATCCTGGCAGTCATCGGCCTCATCCAGGACACGCTGGTGTGGTATCTCATCGCCTGGCTGTCCGAGGTCCGTGTGGACAGCGTGTGGTGGGCGCTGGCCGGGGCCTTCGTGGTGCGGGGGTGCTGCTGGGCCGCCGTGTGGATGCTGCCGTCCGGGACGTCCGGGACGTCCGGGACGCCGACACCGGACGGCACGTCGGAGACGTAACGCGCGCCGAGCGCACTCACCCCACCGCCGCCGCCCACTGGTCGACGGTGCTGACCTCGGCCTGCACCGGGAACACCTTCTCGATCAGCAGCCGGTGAACCTCCGGGTCGCGGTCGGCACAGCCGTCGGCCAGCACCGTGAGCCGGTAGTCGAGGTCGGCGGCCTGGCGCAGCGTGGACAGGACGACGCCGCTGGTCGCAAGGCCGGTCAGGACGAGACGGGTGATTCCGGCGGACCGCAGGACCAGCTCCAGATCGCTGCCGGTGAAGGCGCTGACCCGCTTCTTGGTGACCACGACCTCCCCGGGCCGGGGCGCGACGTCGGGGTGGATGGCCGCGTGGGGGTCGCCTTCGGCGAAGGCGCCAGGCGGCAGGGTGCTGAACATCGCATTACGGCCGGACACTTCGGGGTGGCCGGAGCGGAAGCCGATGACCACGTACACGACCGGGATGTCGGCCCGGCGGGCGGCGTCGATGGCGCGGCTCAGGCGGGGCAGGTAGTCGGGGTCGTCCTGGACGCGGGCGACGATGCCCTCCTGGATGTCCATCACGAGCAGCGCGGTGTTGTCGGGCACGTTCACGTTCACGTTCACTGAACCTTTCCATGCATTTAGGTAGGAGAAGAAGACCGGTCGTCGGCCCCGATCCGGCCCAGCGAGCGGTCCACGACCGTGACCGCCAGGAACACGGCGGCGACGGCGAGCATGAGCCAGGCCAGACCGTGCAGCCCGCCGGTGTCGGCGCGGGTGCCGTAGAAGGCGCCGTACGCGCTGGAGGCGACGATCGCGCCGAGGTAGAAGAAGGTGCGCATCAGCCCCGCCGAGGATCCGATCCGCTCCGGGTCGGCCTGGTGGTACACCGCGTTCTGGAGCGCCAGGTTGTTCAGCCCCTGCGGTATGCCGAAGAGCAGCGCGACGGCGATCAGCAGCCACACCGGGCTGTCCGGCCGCAGCAGGAGCATCGTGGCGCACGCGGCGATCTGCCCCAGGGCACCGACGACGAGCTTGCCGCGCACCTCGGGGCGGCGGCCGGTGGCGGTGGACACGGCGATCCCGACCAGGAACACCGGCAGCTGCGCAAGCCCCGCCTGCGATGCGCTCAGCCCCCGCCCCTCCTCCAGCCACTGCGGGTAGCCGTAGAGAAAGGCGTACGACACGACGGCGGCGAGGACGGTACGCCCGTAGGTGAGGACCAGCGGCCGGTTGCCGCCGAGCACCCGCAGATCGATGAACGGCTCGGCCGCCCGCAGCTCCCGCACCGTGAACCCGGCCGCCGCCACCGCCACGAGCACCGGCAGATACCAGTGGTCGGCCCGCGGCTGCATCAGGAACAGCAGCAGCGAGACGAGCGTCGCGGCGAACAGCGCCATCCCGGCCAGGTCCAGCCTGACCCGCTCGCCGCCGCGTTCCGACGGGTCCGCCGGGGGCGCCTTGGGCAGCCGTCGGGCGCCGAGGATCAGACCGGCCACCGCCAGCGGGATGTTGACGGCGAACGTGGTGCGCCAGCCGCCCAGGCCGATCAGCAGCCCGCCCAGGGACGGCCCGATGACGGCGACGGTCTGGTTGGCGACCGCGAGCGCCGTCAGCACCCCGGCGGGACTCTCCCGCCCCGTCCGCCGGGCCTCGCCCCGGATCAGATACATCGCCGCCGGATAGCCCGCGCACGTACCGAACCCCAGCACCACCCGCGCGGCGATCAGCACCCCCAGATTCGGGGCCAGCACCCCCATCAGCCCCGCGATCCCGCCAAGCGACATCCCGGCGAGGAACAGCCGGCGCGGCCCGTAGAGGTCGATCAGTCGACCCACCACGGGCTGGCCTATCGAGGTGGCCAGATAGAGCGCGGACACCAGCCACGCCGTCTGCGCGGGCGGCGCGCCCAGCGCGACGCCGATCGGCACCAACGCCACCGCGACGATCGTGGAGTTGATCGGGTTCAGCACCGAACCCAGGATCATCGGCGCGAGCAGCCTCCGGTCGAAGGCGTCACCCGTCCGTTTCCCGGCCCTCCGCCGCACGAGCCGCGCGATCATGCGCGGCTGAGCCGGTCCAGCAGGGCCAGCGCCTTGATGATGTCCTGCCGCTCCTCTTCCGTGTAGCCGGATTCGAGCGCCTGGGCGAGCCATTCCTCGCCCGCCCGCCGCTTGTCGTCCACGTACGCCGTGCCGCTCGCGCTCAGCGAGATGAGCTGCCGCCGCCCGTCGTCGGGATCGGGCCGCCGCTGGATCAGCCCGCGCTCGTCGAGCACGCCGAGCGTGGCCGCCATCGACTGCGGACGGACGCGCTCGGCCGCCGCCAGATCGCTGGTGGAGGCGGGGCCCTCCTTGCTGAGTCTGCTGAGCACGGCCGTCTGCGTGGGGGTGAGCTCTTCGTTGTCGTACGTCTCCTTGAACCGCCGACGCAGCCGACCGACCACGACCCGGATCTCATGCGCGGCGCGCACGGAGGAGGCGGACATGCCGCGAGAGGTCTCTGCCATGCCTTCACGGTAAATCCTTCAGTCCAGACTGTCCAGCTGAAACTGAACAGTCTGGACTACATAGCTGCTCAGCCGAGGGCAGCGCCGAACCACGTGGGCAGATGGCTGAGCAGGTCCTGCTGGTCCGTGCCCACCCACGCCACGTGGCCGTCCGGCCGCAGCAGTACGGCGGGCACGTCCAGCTCCTCACTGACGTCGACGACGTGGTCGACGCGATCTGCCCAGCCCGCCACCGAGAGCCGGCCGGTCTGGTCGAGGAGCAGGCCCCGGCCGCCGTGCATCAGCTCGTAGAGGCGACCGCGCTTCAGTGTCACGTCCCGCATCCGCCGGCCGAGCAGTTCATGCCCCTCACCGAGGCCGAAGTCGTAGCGGACCCCGATCGCGATGATCTTCTCGATCAGGTGGCGGTTCACGTCCTCGAAGTTCATCAGTTCCGACAGCAGCCGCCGTACTGCCTGTGGACCCGGCTCGGGAGACATCAGCTCCATCTGCGCGCGGGTGCTGTCCAGCACGTCGGCGGCCACCGCGTGCCGTTCGGTGTGGTAGCTGTCCAGCAGCCCCTCCGGTGCCCAGCCGTTGACCTCGGCGGCCAGCTTCCAGCCGAGATTGAACGCGTCCTGGATGCCGAGGTTGAGGCCCTGCCCGCCCGTCGGCGGGTGGACGTGCGCCGCGTCGCCGGCCAGCAGCACCCGGCCGGTCCGGTAGCGCTCGGCCAGCCGGGTGGCGTCGCCGAAGCGGGACAGCCAGCGCGGCGAGTGCACGCCGAAGTCGGTGCCCGCGAACACCCGCAGCTGCTGTTTGAACTCCTCCAGGGTCGGCGGGACCGAGCGGTCCTCGGCCACCCGCTCGGCGGGCACGACGACGCGGTACACACCGCCCCCGAAGGGCCCGAGGCCGAACCTCAGATGGGTCTTGCGGACTTCGGCCACCACGGCCGCCACCGTGGCCTGCTCCACCGCCACCTCCATCTCGCCCAGCAGCGTGTCGTGCCTGGAGGGCTCACCGGGGAAGCCGACGCCGAGCAGCTTCCGCACCGTGCTCCGGCCGCCGTCACAGCCGACGAGGTAGCGCGACCGCAGTCGCGCGCCGTCCGCCAGCTCGACCGTCACCCCGTGCTCGTCCTGGCTCAGCCCGACCAGCTCACAGCCGCGCCGGATCTCGGCGCCGAGCTCGGTGGCGCGCTCGGCCAGCAGGCGATCGGTGGTGGGCTGCGGGATGCCCAGGACGTAGGGATGCGTGGTGTCCAGCCCGTCGGGCGACGGCTTGGTGATAGCGGCGAAGAAGCCGCCGACCGGGTGCTGCCGACCGTGCGCGAGGAACCGCTCCAGCAGTCCGCGCTGGTCCATCACCTCGATGCTGCGCACGTGCAGCCCGAGCGAACGGACATACGCGGTCGGCTCGGCCTCCTTCTCCAGTACGAGCACGTGCACGCCGTGCAGCCGCAACTCCCCGGCCAGCATCAAACCGGTCGGCCCGCCGCCAGCGATGATCACGTCAATCACAAAAATCCCCCATGCCACGAGGTGGAACGTTCTGGCCTCGGCGGAGGATTCTGCGCCACGACCGGGGCCTTGCCGCAAGGCCCCCCATGCGCTATAGGTTGATAGTGGCAGGGAGAGTGTTCTCCTTGCCTTTTGTCGTTAGCTTGACCGGCATGGATCAGAACCAGGTGCTGGAAGCGTTCCGCCTCGAAGCGGGGGAACTCACGAAGGCTGTTGCCGGTCTGTCGGAGGCCGAGTGGGATCGCCCAACACGGTGTGAGCCCTGGTCCGTTCGCGAGTTGCTGGGGCATGTACGGATCGTGATCGCCTGGCTGCCGCAGATGCTGGACAGCCCGGCTCCGGACAGCGCCGAGGTCACGGCGG
Organism: Streptomyces sp. NPDC097640; assembly: GCF_040302705.1. NCBI lineage: Bacteria > Bacillati > Actinomycetota > Actinomycetes > Kitasatosporales > Streptomycetaceae > Streptomyces > Streptomyces sp. NPDC097640. The sequence goes on along the minus strand of NZ_JBEOSB010000013.1, from coordinate 212,612 downwards.
TGGGGTACTACCGGCCGGACGACCGCTTCAGCCCGCAGACGAACGCCACCCGCATCGACCTGGCCCGCAACCACGCGGCAGAGTGCGCCGACGGCGCCGCCCTCGTCGAGGACTTCGCCGCGACGTGGCAGCGGGTGGACCGGTTGTGCCGGGACCAACCGGAAAACCGTGTCGTGAGGACGCGCCACGGCGACGCGATGCTGCTCTCGGAGTTCCTGATCACCCGGGTGGTGGAGGTCGCGGTTCACGGCCTGGACGTGACGGAGGCGCTGGAATGCGAGCCGTGGCTGACTGCGGAGGCCGGGATGGTTGTGCGGGAACTCCTGCTCGGGCCAGGCCAGTTGGACGCCGTACGCGAACTGGGCTGGGACGAGCCGACCTTCCTGCGCAAGGCCACGGGTCGCGCGGCGCTCGACGCGGCGGAGACCGCGCGGGTTGAGCGGCTCGGTATCCAATGGCTCACGCTGGGCTGACGCCGCACTGGATAGTGAAACCCACAAGATTATGGGCCTACGTGCACATACGCAGCCCAGCGCAACGGGTCTGTCGGGTCATTCAGACGGAGCGCGGCCACAGAAGTATGAAGTGCGCGAGCAGCATTGCGGGCGTCGGGGCGACCGTCGCGGTGGAGAGCGGCATAGACGTCGGTAGCCACATCCGGGGCCGAGCCGTCGTAGATGCTCCACATCGTCGCGATCACATGCCGGTACCCGGCCAACTGCATCGTCGCGGCCAGATGCATCGCCTCGTCGGGAACGTTCACGCCTCCGGTGGCTGTGTCACACGCTGACAAATACGCCAGTTCGGCGTGCGGTAGATGCAGCCCGTGGAGTTCGGCCACAGTGAGCTGCCCGTCGTACAGCAGGAAAGAACTCTGCGACGCATCCATGAGGTTCTGCTCGGCATGGCAGGCGAAGTGGACCCACGAATTCTCGTCCAGAGCCTGTAATACCGCCTCGCGTGTGGCCCTCCGCCCAATCAGTGGAGGCGTGATAGAGACCTTCGGAAGGCGGGCGTGGAGTTCATCCAGTTCACGCTGCACTCCCGGCAGCGACGGCTGACCCGGAGTGTCCGGCATGCCAATGGTCAACAACCCGCCGAATGGTGGGCTTTCCTGCTGATCATCGAGGACGCGACGCAGGGCCGTGAGAGTCGGCGTATACGAGGAGACGACAAGATCGGGCACAGTACGAACCCCGGCCACCCCGGCCACCCCGGCTGCCTCGGCGGAGGCGGAGGCGGAACGATGCCGAGGGTGGTGTCCGGCGGCGTGCAGCGGCAGTAGAGCGAGCCGGCCGGTGGGACACCACCACACGCGCGGCGGCAGCCCGTCCGCGGTGTCCGAGGGGCCGAGGTGGTCCAGCACCGGCCCCGCAATCCGATCCCACAACCAGTCCAGCACGTCGTGCGCAGCATGACGTACGGCTTCCCGATACAGAAAGGGGAGTTCGCGCTGCTCGCTTCGTGAGAGCAGTACGTTGAGGAACGCCACCACCTGCCCCGCCACATCGGCCTGAGCAAGGTCCGGCAGGTCGATGACCTCGAGCGGCGCGGTAGCGTCTCTGAGCAAGAGAGCGTGACAGGCGATCTCACTCACATTGATGATGACGACCGCCCCGTGGCCGGCCGCACGTCTCAGCTCCTCGAATGGCACGGGGGCCAGAAAACGCTCGAACCCTTCCAGCCGACGAACTTGAGCGACGAGATCATCCCATTCACGACACAGCTCGGCACGCTCCTGCGCAAATAGTTCGCGGGGTAGCGGAGACAGTGGGCTGTCCTCGCGCATTTGGGCCATGTTGGGACTCTCAAAAGGCTGTCGAGCATCCAACAGCTCACGTACGCGCATCAGGCCGGCTGCCAGCGTTGGAGCCTTCTTCTCCAGATCCGTCAGATCACCCCGGGTGTGGAGCGACTGGTTCCGGATGATCGTCCGGCCCTGTTCAAGGATCTCGACGGCACGCTCCGGCTCGCCGGCCAGTATGTAGCAGGTGGCCGCATCGGAAGCGAGCCCAGACCATTCGGACAAGTGATTCGCTCGTGCCCTGCCGCTCAGTCCATGCCACGCCAGCTGTGGCAGGAGAAGCACGGCCCGGCCAAACCCCTCTGCCGCGAGAACGTAATCGCCGAGTGCGACAGCTGCCCGTCCCCAGGTAGCGCAGCTTTCGATGCGGTCCGGCAGCGTGGCGACGGTGATGTCCGCAGCCTGGCGGCAGCGCCTGATGCCCTCGCGTGGATCGGCGGGGTCGTGCTTGTGCCGGTATCGCTGTCTCAGGGCTTCACCGAGGCTCTGCAAAGCCTTTGAAAGCCCGATGTCGTCGCCGCGCGCCGCGGCAACGGCCTCCCGGGTGAGGGCCACGGCACGATCAAGATCCGAGCTCTCTTCCCGCTCGAGGACATCGACACCGACGCCGAGCACCTCGGCGAGACCCCCCAGAAGTTTCCCGTACCAACGATGCGTCTTGGGCGTGACGGCTACGGCCTGTTCGGCGTTCTCAATGGCTTCCTTGAGGTCTGCTGGTGATCCCTCGCGCCGGAAGCGGCTCAGCAGCAGGTCAGCGAGCATTGATTGATTGAGCCCCACGTCGGGGTGGTTGCGCGGCGCCGCCGCCACGGCCTCACGCGCCCACATGATCACCTCATCGAGGCCCTCCGTACCGAAGCTCTGCTGCCGGCGAGTGAGCAGCGCCTGGATGAGGTAAGACACGGCCATGGCACGGTGGGGCCCCGGTGAGCCAGGCGGGAACGCCGCGACCGCCTCGGTCGCGAGTCGGATGGCACGGTCCAGGTCGGCCGGTTCCCAAGTGTGCTCGAACCTCAAAATGAAGGCCATGCTGAGGACGGACAATGCAAATGGGTTGTCCTCCGGGGCGGAGACCGCCTCGGTGCCAAGTCGAATGGCTGCGTCGAGATCCTCAGGCGACCTGCGCATGTCGTATCTGACTCGGTATGAGGCCGCGAGATTTCCCAGCAGGCGCCCCCGATCGTCGTCGCGCTCCGCGATCGCGGCCAAGGCCTCCTCCTCGACGCGGATGGCCCTGTCGATATCCGACGGATCCCCAGTCCGCTCGTATCGGAAGTAGAGGGCCGCCCCGAGCTCGGTCAGAATCCGCGCTTGGCGGGTGTCGGAGGCTTCGGCGAGCACCCTCTCCATGATCTCGACGGAAGTGTCCAGATCGGCGGTGTCTCCCAGCAGGTCGTAGCGCGTCCGTAAGCACTTTCTCAGTGTGGTCGTGTAGCCGCCGAGGTCAGCGTCCTCGGGACTCGCTGCTTCAAAGGCAGTCAGGCCCAGCTCTATTGCCTCATCAAGGTCGGACAGGGTGTCCGTGCGCTCGTAGCGAAGAAACAATGCCGACGCCAGACGATCCATCCGGGACACCTGGTGCCGATGTCCGGGCTGCGTTTCGGCCACCGCCTGGCGTCCGGCGAGCACGGCCTGCTCCAGATCGGTCAGCGCACCGCCATGTTTGTAGCGGGACAACAGCGCCTCGCACAGCAACGTCAGACGGCGGGACAGCTCCGGATTCTCCTTGGCCGTGGACTCGAGAGAAAGCTGACGGAGCTCGATGGCCTCGTCAAGATCATGCGACTGCCCGGTGTGCAGGAACCGGGTCCACAGAACGCCGGCAAGCTGGGCCAGGGGCAGGCCCGGCACATCGAGTCCACTGATCGAGAGTTCGAGGGCACGGCGGAAATACGTCACGGTCTCGTCGAGGGTCTTGATGTCCCGCGTTCGCTCGTACTCCTGGTACCGCCGCCTTGCCTTGTCCCGTGCCTCCTCGCCCCGTCGGTCGAGGGTGGCGACGGTCTCGTAGAGATCCGCCGGCACCTCAGCCGGGTTCAGCTCAGCCTTGAGCAGAAGCAGCCTCGCCGCATGGCCGACGTCGGCGTAAGAATCGCTGTCCGCACGGGAACCGTGCCGCCTCAGATAGAACTCCACGAGCGCGTCAAGCGCCTCGACGGAGACGATGCCTTGGCCTGAGCCACCGTCCCGGATCATGAGCGCCTCGAGCTCTTTCGCCTCGTCCAGCGCCGCATCGTCGAGCAGCGCCGACGCATCCCCCTGATCCCTGAACTGCGCCACCCGGGAGAGAAGCGCCGTAATGAGCCGCTCGCGCACGGCATCTACTCTACCGGTGCCAGGTTGCACACGAACGGACGGCAAGTCAGATGGGGGCGATCACAGGATGCCGACGCCTGAGCACAAGAGCAGTGAACCTTGGGAACGATCCTCGGACTTCATATGGACCGGCAAGGCCTACGACCTGTTGGAGCAGGACCTCCTCCACGCCGAGATCACTTTCGCCGGAGGCGTGCTGAGCTCCCGGGTTTGGGGAAGTTGTCCTCGGTGCGCGGGGCCGCTGGACGACAGGCAAGTCCTCACAGCGGTCAGCGACTTCATCACATCCCGCGGCACGGCCGCCGAGGAGTCTTCGGACGGGGAACCGCCCTTTGCGGTCGTCGATGTCACGTGCCACTGCGGTGTGCAGCACCCCAACGCCCCTGAGGAATTGATGGGTTGCGGAGTCAGCTTCCGGGTGGAGCTGGAAGCCGAACGCGACCCAGCCGCTCATCAGGGACAGACATGACCGCGTACCGGCCCAGGCGGCCGACAAGCAGCCCATCAGCCTCCGACCTCGCCGAGCGGGACGCCTTTGCCGCCATGTCGGCCACGTCCCTGGACGTGGTCCGCACCAGCGCCGAGACCTGGAGAAACGGGCTCTCAGCCTTCGTCACCCTGGTCACCACGGGCATCGTGATCAAGGGGCGCGATACGACAGGCGTCTTGTCGACAGGATGGCGGATAGCTGTCACCCTGCTCATCGGCGGCGGGCTGCTCGCCGCGATCCTCGGGCTGTGGCAGGCGCTCGCGGCTCAGGCCGGTACGCGGCCCAGAGCGACCACGCTGGCTGCCATTCACCGCGAGTACAGCTCCGTCGCCGCGTACCAGGTCGCCCTGGCCAACGCGGCCGCCACCCGTGTCCGGCGCGCGCAACACCTTGTTGCCGTCGCGCTGGCCCTCCTGCTCGCCGGCATCGTGGTCACCTGGTGGGCCCCCGCCGCCGACGCCAGAGAGCAGAAGCCTACGTACCTGAAGGTGAGTCACCAGGGGCGGTCCAGTTGCGGAACACTGCGGTCTGCGGATGGCGGATACGTCAGGCTCAAGAGCCCCGGAAGCCATGAACTGGCTGTGATTCCGCTGGTCGAGATCACCAATATGCGATTGGTCAAGTCCTGTGGATGAGCCGGGCAGCACCTTCGGAACCCGTACGTCGCGGGCCCCGCCGGTGTGGGGCCCGTGGCGTACGAGGGTGTCAGCGGTGTGCGGCGAAGCCGACGAACTCGGCCCAGGCGTGGGGTGTGACCGTGAGGATCGGGCCGGTGGTGTTCTTGCTGTCCCGCACGTGGACGGTGTCGGGGCGGGCCGCGACCTCGACGCAATCGCCGCCCTCGCTGCCGCTGTAGCTGCTCTTGAACCACACCAACTCGCGTATGTCCCTGCTCATAGCTCCCCCAGCAACTTCTCGATGAAGATGGACGACTCTCGTGGATTGAGAGCCTGGGCCCGGATGATCCCATATCGGGCGGCGATGATGTGGACTTCTTCCCGGTCAGTGAGCAGGGCACTGCGCCCCTGACCTTCGAGATAAGCGAGTTGTTCGCCCCCCTTGGGAGTCATCAGGGTGAACGGCCCGTCCAGGCCAGCGCTGTCCTCCCGCCCCAGGGGCATCACCTGGATCTCCACATTGCGCTTCTCTCCGACCAGGAGCAGGTGCTCCAACTGCCCACGCAGTACCTGCACCCCGCCAATCGGCTTCCGCAGCACGCACTCCTCAATGACGAAGCCCAGAAGGGGCGCGGGGCGCGCGCCGAAAATCACCTGTCGCTCCATCCTCGCAGCCACCCGCTGTTCGACGATCTCTTCATCCAGCAGTGGACGCCGCATCCCGAGTACGGCTCGTGCGTAGTCCTCTGTTTGCAACAACCCCTTGATCACATGCGTGTCGTACGCCTGAACCTCGGCCGCCACCGCCTCCAACCGCGCCGCGTCGCGGAAGAACGCCGGATACCGCGCCTGCGCAAGCTCCTCCTTCATCGCCGCCAGCACGCCACCCGCGTCCAGCACCTCATCGGCCTTGTCGACCAGCTCCGGCTTGGGGATGCGCCGCCCGCACTCGACCGACGCCACCTGGTCCACGCTGTACCCGATCAGCAAGCCCAATTCCGCTCTGGTGAGCCCGGCCTGCTCCCGGAACAGCTTCAGCTGCTTACCGAAGCCCCTCAAGAACGCGGACCGCTCTGTACCTGCCATGTCGCACCCCTCCCGGCACACATCACGTGTTCGTACAGGCACTGTCCGTACACGCGCGCTTCCTGGTCAGGCTAGGCACAAGCGCACAAGGCTGGCTCCCATGACGACCGAAAATGCCCCCTCACGGGGTACAAGCTCGGAACAGTTCCCTCCAGCGTCCGGCGAGTTCGCCATGCGCTTCACCTCAACCCCACGCGGCGCACGCCTCGCTCGGCGGCTCGTGTCGCACCGGCTTGCCGCGTGGGGCTATCCGTACGATTCCGGCCCCAACGAGACCGCGACGCTGATCACGAGCGAGCTGACCGCCAACGCCGTACGCCATGGCCGCGTCCCCGGGCGCGACTTCCACGTACGCGTGACCGTGCCGCCCGGCAACCCCGACCCCGTGATCCGGATCGAGGTGTCGGACACCCGCGCCGAGAAGCTGCCCGCGCTCACCACCGCCGAGCCGGACGCGGAAACGGGGCGCGGCCTGTACCTCGTCTCACTGCTCGCCGAGCGCTGGGCCGTCGGGCCCCGGCCGGGTGGCGGGCCGGGGAAGACCGTGTGGGCCGAGGTCTCGACCGGCGTCAAGCCGTCGTCGGACTCCGGCCCGCGAGGGGGCTAGCTCGGCGCGTCGGCCGGGGCGGGCTCGGACCCGGACCCGGTGGCCTGCGGAGCAGACGCGCGGGGCGCACGGGGGCGGGAGCGGGAGACGGCCACGCCGGCGAGGCACAGCGCGCCGCCGACCAGGGTCAGCCACGCGGGCACCTCGTCGAGGAACGCCCAGCTCAGCAGCACCACGATGGCCGGGACGGCGTAGGTCGTCGCGCCCAGGCGGCTGGCGGGCATACGGGCCAGGGCGTAGGTCCAGGTGGTGAAGGCGAGGGCGGTGGGCACCACGCCGAGGTAGAGCATGTTGAGCGTCGCGGAGGTGGGGGCGTCCGGCAGTTCGGTGGCCAGTTGACCGGCGAAGGGGAGGCAGGCCACCGTGCCGACCAGGCAGCCGTACGCCGTGATCTGGAGCGGAGTCCCGTACCCGAGCGCGGGCTTCTGGGCGACCACGCCGGTCGCGTACGCCATGGCCGCGAGGAGGCAGAGCACGACGCCGAGCACCGACGTACCGCCCTCGTGGCCGGACGAGGTCGACAGGCCGACGACCACCGCCCCGCCGAAGGAGACGCCCATTCCGGCGAGCAGCCGTGGCGGCAGCGCCTCGCCGAGCAGCCGGGCCGCGAGGAGGGCCATCAGGATCGGTCCGACGTTGACCAGGAGGGCCGCCGTACCGGCGTCGACCAGGCGCTCGCCCCAGTTCAGGGCGACCATGTAGCCGCCGAACCAGACCACCCCCGACACGAGGATGCCGCGCCAGGCACCCCGGGGCGGCAGGCCCTCGCGGCGTATCGCCACCAGGGCGAACAGCACCACCGAGGCGGCCAGTAGTCGGCCGAGCGCGAGCGCGCCCGGGGAGTAGGCAGCGCCCGCGCTGCGGATGGAGACGAAGGCAGATGCCCAGGCGAGCACGGAGAAGGTGGCGGCGCCGGCCGTGAGGACGCCGGGAGAGGCGAGGCGGGAACTCATGCGCGCAGCCTAAGGTCTCAACATTTTGGTGTCCACCGAAATATTCGAACGTGAAAAGTTACGCCGAATCACTGCCAGGCGTCAGGCGTGAGCCCCAGGAGTTCACCGAAGGCCTGCTCTCCCGCGTCGGTCACCCGAAGCGCCCGCCCGCCCTCGCCCATCCGCGCCACCCACTCCGCGCGCAGCGCCAGGCCGCACAGCCGCGCACCGGCCACCCCGGCCAGATGGCGGCGGCGCTCGGTCCAGTCCAGGCAGGAGCTGGCGATCGGCCGGCGGCCCCGGTACTCCGACTCCAGGTCGACGCCCGCGCGGGCACACCACTCCCGCCCCGCGTCGGTCAGCTCGAACACCCCCTCCGTGTAGAGCAGCCCGCGCTCGGCCATGGCGTCGGTGACCGCCATGCCGAGCCGCCCCGCGAAGTGGTCGTAGCAGGTCCGCGCGCGGGCCAGCGGGTCGGGCGCGGCGACGACCGGCACCGTGTACGGCGCATCGCGGCCGGGGATGGCCTGTGAGGCGAGGGAGTCGACGAGGCGCGCGGTTTCCGCGTCGGCGATCCGTACGTACGTGTGGCGGCCCTGCCGTTCGGTCGCGCAGATCCCGGCGTCCAGCAGGCGGGTCAGATGGCCGCTCGCGGTGGAGGGCGTGACCCCGGTGATGCGGGCCAGTTCACCCGCGCTCCACGTACGTCCTTCGAGCAGCGCCATGCAGATCGCGGCCCGGGTCTCGTCGGCCATGGCGCCGGCGAGGGCGGCGAGGCGTGCGGCGGGCGGAGGGGAATCGGTCACGTCCCCCATCATGCCCCAACATTTCGGCGCATGCCGAAGCTTCACCTAGTGATGAGGAGACCCTTCGAGTTCGGCCATGGCAAGCTCAAAGACACGGGACTCATCCTCGGTCACCGGTGCCTCCCCCCTCCCGTCCTGTATCGAGTCGTCCACCCACTCGCGGATGATCACCTCGATGATGTCCGGCACCCCCGTGCCCAACAGCATCTCGACCAGCGGCCAGGCGTGCATCGTGAGGGGAAACCTCGCCGCCCGGTGATGCACCCGGGCTTCCTGCCATATCTTCCGTGCCGCCTCCGGGCCCTCGACCTGGGCCGCGTCGTACAGCAGATGGCACCAGCCGATGTCGATGCGGTCAAAACAGCCGCTGAACTCACTGACCCAGGGATCGATTTCGGCGACCTCACGGAACAACACGATCGCAGCGGCCCGATCGCCGGCGGAGTAGAGCTCGTGCGCCTGCCCCAACTTCGCGTCCAGCCGCCCCCGCGGTGTCGCCCCGTGCTTGGCCACGTAGGCGTCCCTTTCCGCGAGGTAGTCGTTGAGCTCGGCTGCGCGGCTCCCTACGTCTTCGGCGTAACTCCACAGCTCATGGATCTCGTCCTCGTCGATGCCGTGGGCTTCGGCTTTCTGTAGCAGCGCGATGGCCCGGTCGCTGTCCTCGTCCATCTCGTCGGGGTCCGCGCCCTCGTCCAGGGGGTGCAGCCAGCCGTACGCTCCGGCGAGCGCCAGGGCACCTCGTACGTGCTCGTCCACGCCCGCGGTCGGCAGATACGCCTCCACGGCCGACGCGATATCGGACCAGTCCGCGACGTCGGTCAGCTCTCCGGCCGGGGTGAAGAACGCGGTGAATTCCGACGGCAGCTTTCCGGAGGTGATCATGCTGGTGACACTGGTGGGAACCGGCGGCAGATCCATGCATCTTCCTTCGACGCGGTGGCGGGCCAGGACTGGCGGGCCAGGACTGGCGGGCTAGGACTGTACCGAGGCGCGCAGCCGGGCCGCGTCCTGGCCGGGGGGCAGTCCGTAGACGCTGCGGTATTCGCGGTTGAACTGGGTCGCGCTGACGTACCCGACCGCCTCGGCGGCCTGGGCCGCCGTCGTGTTGCCCGCGACCAGGCGCCGCCGCGCCTCCCGCAGCCGCAGGTGTTTCTGGAACCTGAGCGGGCTCATGCCGGTGGCGGCTTTGAAGTGCCGGTGCAGGGTGGCGGGGCTCATGTGGGCCACGGCGGCGATCTCGTCGATGCTGAGCGGCTCGGTGTAGTGGGAGAAGATCCATGCGGCCGCCGCGCGCACTCGGGACGCGGCGGAGTCGGCCAGTGACCACTGGCGCAGGACCGGGCCGAGCGGGCTGCGCAGCAGCCGGTAGAGGATCTCGCTCTCGATACGGGCGGCCAGGGGGCGGATGTCGTCGGGGGTTTCGAGGAGCCGGACCCAGCGGGTGACCGCGTCGATGAGTTCGGGTGACATCGGCGCGCTGAGCTGTCCGCCGACGGTCGCCGGCGAGGGCGGTTCCGGCCCTGACCCGTCGAGCTCCAGCAGCAGCTCGGCGAGCGCCGCGCCGTCGAGCCGCATGATCACGGACCGGTACGGCAGCTTCTCGAAGACGGCGGTGACGGGCAGGTCGAGCGTGTTCAGGAGCATCTCCCCGGGCGGGGTGACCCAGCTGCGGTCTCCCACGACGGTGCGCTTGGCACCGTCGGCGATGAAGCAGATCATCGGGTCGTACCGCACGTCGACGGGGTCGATCGGCTCGTCGACCGCGACCACCAGGAGCCGGGGCACCGGGGTCTCGGACCACAGGCCCCGCCCGTGGCGGTCGATGGCCGCGGCGAGCTCGTCCAGCATGGGGGACACCCTTCTCGTGAGAGGATCAGGCAATCCTATGCGATCTGTGGCCCATGACGCCCGGCGGCCGCGTTCCTAACGTGGACGGCATGACACAGCACGACAGCAACCCCACGGACCCCACGGACCCCACCGACCCCGCCGCCCTCCCGCACCGCAGGCTCGGCACCCAGGGCCTGGAGGTCGGGGCGATCGGCCTGGGCACCATGGGCATGACGATGGCGTACGGAGCCGGGGACGAGCAGGGCGGCATCGCCACCATCCACCGCGCCCACGAACTCGGCGTCACCTTCTTCGACACCGCCGAGCTGTACGGCATGGGCACCGGCAGCAACGAGAAACTGCTCGGCCGGGCCGTGAAGGGGTTCCGCGACGAGGTCGTCATCGCCACCAAGTTCGGCTTCGACCTGACCGATCCCACCAGGGTCGGGCACGCCATGGACAGCTGCCCGGAACGCATCCGCACGGTCACCGAGAACAGCCTGCGCTACCTGGACACCGACCGCATCGACGTGCTGTACCAGCACCGGGTCGACCCGAACGTACCCATCGAGGACGTGGCCGGGACGGTCGGCGAGCTGATCGCCGAAGGCAAGGTGCGCTACTTCGGGCTGAGCGAGGCGGGCCCCGACATCATCCGGCGCGCGCATGCCGTGCATCCGGTGTCGGTGCTCCAGACCGAGTACTCGGTGTTCGAGCGGGCCGTGGAGGTCGAGGTGCTGCCGGTGGTGCGCGAGCTGGGCATCGGCTTCGTGCCGTACTCGCCGCTGGGCCGCGGCTTCCTCACCAGCGCGGTGAAGCCCGCCGCCGAGTACCCCGCGGACGACATGCGCAGCTGGGACGATCGCTGGCAGCCCGGCAACTACGAGAAGAACCTGGCCGCCGTCCGCGAGCTCACGGCCCTCGCCGACACCAAGGGCATCGCGGTCACCCAGCTGGCGCTGGCCTGGCTGCTGGCCCAGGGCGAGGACATCGTGCCGATCCCGGGCACCCGCAGCCCGCACCGCCTGGCGGAGAACGTGGCGTCCGCGCGGGTCACCCTCACGCCCGGGGACCTGGCCCGCATCCGGGAGATCCTGCCGCGCGGCGCGGCCGGCTCCCGCTACCCCGAAGAGGTGATGCCGAACTGGTGAGCTGAGCCCGTGCGGCGGGTGTAGACGCTGCGTCAAGCAAGAGGAGACGCAGCGTCAACGACACCAGTGCCTTCTCACGTCAGCATTGAGCGCGTCGGTCAAAAGCTCGCAGACAGAGGAGCAGCATGAACCGCATGAGGAAGAGACTCGGCGTCGTTCTCGGTACGGCCGCCGTGTTCGCCGGAACCGCGCTCGTCAGTGCCGAGCCGGCGGCGGCCATCCCCTCCCTGGGCGAGTTCTCCTTCACGCCCACGTGGCTGGACAACGGGCGCAACGTCATGGTCAATCTGTCCGGAGGCGTCCGCGCGGGATACGCGGAGTGGCGCCAGGACCCGCGGAACGGGGCCCCTGGTGACGCCATGCGTGTGCACGACGACAACGCGGACGGGTACGGAATCGAGGCCGTCCTCACGTACGACAGGCGCAAGGCCACGACTCGGGGTCACAACTCGCCTTACACCAGCCCCTGGGCGACGGGGGACCTGGACGAAGACCGGGACTACCTCATGCGCGTGTGCGTGGTCAGGGGAGACGCCGAGAAGTGCACCGAAGTCGTGGTCACTGCCTAAGCGGCCGGGAGTGCCACCGTTCCGTAGAGCGTCCAGTGATCGGACTTGCCCGAGGTCGCGGACAGCGAGCACCTGGTGAACCGTGCCGTCTTGGGCGCGAAGATGTAGTCGATCTTGTGGAGGGGCTTGCCCTGGGCGTTGGCGTTGGAGGTCGGCGCCCCGGACCGCGGGGCATCGGGGTCGCCGAGCTGGCTGCATTCCAGATAGCGGTCGTACACCGGTATCAGCACCGTGCTGGGCCCTCCCTCGTCCTCCGTGGCCTCGGGCACCGGCGGCACCACGTTCAGGTCGCCGCCGAACACCGGCCGATATCCTTTCGCCTCCCATTTGGCAGCCAGATTCCGCAGCTCTTTCGCCTGCTTGGTGCGCCATTCGCCCGTGTTGTCGTCGTATCCCTTGCCCGCGCTGAGGTGGGCGGTGCAGGCCATCACCGCGCGTGAGGGGATGGCCGCGCACAGGGCGGTGCGCTGTTCCTTACCGGGCGGGGAAGTGAAGTCGTAGCGTTCGTAAAAGGTGTTCTCGTCGGGCACCGCGATGGCGACGCCGAAGGATCCCCGGTCCATATTGTCGGGGGCGGGACCCATGGCGCACTGCTTCTGGAGAAGCGGCCCGTTCAAACGGTTGTGGATGGGAGCGAACCGGACGTCCCATCCGCGCCGGGTGGCCTGTTCCAGCATCTCCTCCACGTGTTTCGCGTATTTTTCGCAGAATTCCTGGAAGAAGATGACATCCGGCATCTCATGAGCGACCGGGTCCGCGAGCCGGGCCCGGATCTGCTCGTTGAACTCGGCATATCCGGGGCGGTCGGCGGACCATCCGCAGTTTGCGTTGTGGTCGGCGCAGACATTCCAGGTCATGACGTTGAGACTGCGCGCGGCCGTCGGTCCCGCCGGCGGCAGGGTGGCCCCGCCGGGGACCGGCTCCAGTACGAAGCGTCCCCAGGTGCCGGGGCTCGCGGCGGTGGCGCGCAGGGTGCCGTCGTCGCCCGCGGCCCAATACCGGTCGGCGTAGCCGTCGGCCACGCTCTTGAAGGTGACCCCGTACGAACCCGCCGGTGCGCCCGCGGGCGGCGCCGACCAGCTGGGCTCGTACTGCTGCCAGCTCCCGAGATTGCCGCCGCTGGCGCGCAGCATTCCCTCGCGCTCGCCGGCATCGGTGAACTCGGCCGTGGCGAAATAGCCGGTGGCCTCGGAGCGGAGGCTGATCGTCTTCGCGAAGTGATTGGTGTGGAGAGTGAAGCGCTCCCACGAACCGACCGTGCTGCTTCGCGCGCGCATCCGCCATTCGTACGCGCCGGTGTCATTCATCTCAACGCTGACATATTTGCCGTTCGCCAGCGACTTGAGCGCCCACTTCTGACCCGCCGACTTCGCGATCGGCCCGGCGTCCCCTGACACATCCGTGGCGAATGCGGGCGTCATGGACTGGACGCCCAGGCTCGCAATCAGGCCGCACAACGCCAGGAAGACATAGATGAAGCGCCGCATGTCTCCCCCATTACCCAGACATGACAGGCACTACGCGGTGGTTGCGGACTCCACAAAGCTCAGCAGCACTGCCAGGTGAAGACGGCCTTGTCGAAACGGCCCGCGGCGAGGTCATCGGGGCGGATCAGCCAATACAGCGCACCGCCGTCGCCCCACATCATGTCCGCGTCCTCGTCGGAGTCGAGCTGCGCGAGCAGCACCCACCCCTCCGCCTCCTTCTCGATCCGCGGGTCCTCCCAGGACACCTCGCCACCCAGCGCGCCATGGGCCACCACGATCTCCACGGCGGTCTGGACGGACTGGGCGTGGCCGCCGATCTGATGTGCGACACCGCTCTCGTAATTCCACACCGCCCTCTTGAACGCGTCCGGAAGCTCGTCCTCGCCGAAGGCGGCGGCCAGCACGAGCGAGTCGAAGTCGGGGGCGCTCGGGCCGACGCGGACGGTCAGCGGCACCTCCGGATACGGGGTGAGGCCGACCGGAGCGGGCCGCTCGGGCGCGTCGGCGGACTCGGGCGGGAGGTGGAGGAGCCGGGCCCCGACCCAGGTGTCCGGATCGGCGGTGTCGACGAGCGCGTCGTCGTCCTCGTCGCCGTAGTAGAAGAAGGCGAGCCGGCCGTCCGCGGGCAGCGCTATGTCCAGCCGCTCCCTCGGCAGCGCGGCGCAGTCGACCTCCGCCACGAACGCCAGCGGCCCGCACCCCTCCCACACCGGCCAGTCCACCCCCGCGGGCAGCCGGGGCAGTCCGCCGAGCCGCCCGACGACCGGATCGCCGGCCTCCGCCTTCCGGAGGTGGGCGGCGGGGCGGGACAACGCGATCCAGCGGTCGGCGAGTTCGGCGGACAGGTGGGTGCGGGCCAGGGCGTGCAGCGGGTCAGGTGCGGTGGTCATGCAGCCATCATCGCGGGCGGGACCGACAGGGGCCTCATGATCGGCACGCTGGGCTGGAGGGTTGATCCGCGAGGTAGAGGGACCGTTCACTTCGGGTGAAGGACCTGTGGACCGCTTGGCAGATCTTCCTGATGGAGGAGGCTGGAGCGAGGAGGGACACGTCCCACAGCCGGACTGTCCTGTCGCTGCTTCCACTGGCCAGGGTGCGGCCGTCCGGGCTGAACGCCACCGACGCCACGACGTCGGTGTGGCTCAGAGTGGTCCGCAGCCCGCCGGTCGCCACGTCCCACAGGCGCACCGTCTTGTCGTCGCTGCCGCTGGCCAAAGTACGGCCATCCGGACTGAATGCCACCGACTCGACAGCATCGGTGTGCCCGCTCAAGGTCATACGGAGCCTGCCGGTCGCCACATCCCACAACCGGACCCTCCCATCGTGCCCACCGCCGGCGAGGGTACGGCCATCCGGACTGAACGCCACCGACCCCACATAGTCGGTGTGCCCGCTCAGGGTGGCCCGCAGCCTACCCGTCGCCACATCCCACAACCGGACCCTCCCTGTATCCCCGTCCTCGGCTAGGGTGTGGCCGTCCGGACTGAACGCCACCGACACCACGACGTCAGGGTGCCGGACCAGCGTCATACGCGGCCTACCTGTCGCCACATCCCACAGGCGCACCGTCTTGTCGTCGCTGCCGCTGGCCAAAGTACGGCCATCCGGACTGAACGCCACCGAGTCGACGGCCTCGGTGTGCCCGGCCAGCGTGATGCGCGGCCTACCGGCTGCCACGTCCCACAGGCGCACTGTCTTGTCCCCCCCACTGCTGGCGAGGGTGCGGCCATCCGGGCTGAACGACACAGACCCCACAGCATCGCTGTGCCCACTCAGTGTGGTCCGGAGCCTGCCGGTCGCCACATCCCACAACCGGACCCTCCCATCGCTCCCACCGCCGGCGAGGGTACGACCGTCCGGACTGAACACCACCGACCCCATGGCGTCGGTGTCCCCGGCCAAGGGCGTTCGCCGACTACCGGTCGCCACATTCCACAACCGGATGCTTCCGCCCAGCTCACTGCCGGCGAGGGTGCGGCCGTCCGGACTGAACGCCACCGAACCCACAGCATCGCTGTGCCCGCTCAGTGTGGTCCGTAGCCTACTGGTCGCCACATCCCACAACCGGACCTTCTCCCCGCCGCTGGCCAGGGTGTGTCCGTCCGGACTGAAGGCCACCGAATTCACGAAATCGCGGTGGCTGGTGAGAGTGGAGCGCAGCCTGCCGGTCGCCACATTCCACAACCGGACCCTCCCATCGTGCCCACCGCTGGCCAGGGTTCGACCGTCCGGACTGAACGCCACCGACCCCACAGCCGCGCCGTGCCCGCGCAGGGTGGTACGGAGCCGGCCGGAGGTCGCGTCCCAGAGGCGAACTGTCTTGTCGTCGCTGCCGCTGGCCAGGGTGTGGCCATCCGGACTGAACACCACCGTCCATACAGCATCGGTATGTCCGATCAGACGGCGTTTGAAGGGGAGAGCCGCTGTGGCGAAAAGGCTGGCGGAGGCCTCCTTGGTCGGACTGGTCCGGTACGCCTGGACCGCCAAAAGCGAGGCCAGGTCGGGGTCGGACACCAGGAGACCGGCCGACTGCGCCGCCAGCTGACGGGAGAGCGCGATCCGCTGGGCGCTGAGCGCCTGGTGTCGCTCCTGCTCGCTGGTCCGGTACTGCTGCCACGCGATCAGCCCGGCGGTGAGGGCGAGCACAAGCAGGATCGAGACGGTGGTGGCGAACTGGCGCAGGCGCCGGGTGGTGCGGGCGGCGGCCTGTTCTTCGTGGTGGCGGGCGTTGGTACTGCTGGTGAGGAAGTCGCCTTCGAGAGGGGTGAGGTCGGCGTCGGCTGTGGAGAACGCTTCTTCAGCGGTGGCGAGTCGGGTGCCGCGGTAGAGCGCGCCGGGGTCGCGGCCGAGGGTCTGCCAGGTGTGGGCGGCGTCGGTGAGCTGGCGGTGGACGCGCAGGCGGTCGCGGTCCTCGTCGATCCATTTCCGTAGCCGGGGCCAGGCGGCGATGAGGGCTTCGTGGGCGAGGTGCACCGTGCTGCCGTCGAGGATGACCAGCCGGGACTTCACCAGCCGCTCCAGCACCTCAGTAGTAGCGGCGGAGGCGTCTGCCCCCAGTTCCTCCCGGGGTGCGGGCCGTCGGGTGTCCTGAGCGCCCCCTCCCGGGGTGATCAGGCGCAGCAGGATCCGGCGGGCGCAGGTGGCCTGATCCGGGGTCATGTCGGTGTAGAGGCTTTCGGCCGTCTGGGCGATGGCGCCGTGGACGCCGCCGGCCGCTTCGTAGGGGGCCAGGCTGAGGGCGCGGCCTTTGCGGCGGTGCCAGGTTTCCAGGAGGGCGTGGGACATCAGGGGCAGGGCGCCGGGTTCGCCGTCGACTTCGTCGATGATGCGGGCGGTCAGGGTGCGTTCGACGATGAGGCCCGCGGCTTGGGCGGGTTTGACGATGGCCTCGCGGAGTTCGTCGCGGTTCATGGGCGCCACCAGGAGGGTGGCCTCGCGCAGGGCGTCGGCGAGGGGGCGGTGGCCGGCCAGGTTTCCGAAGAAGTCGGCCCGTACGGCGATCAACACCCGCAGTCGGCTGCCGGGGGCGGCGGCGGTCAGGAGGCGGTCGATGAACTCGGTGCGTTCTTCCGGGTCGGTGCAGAGGGTGTAGAGCTCCTCCATCTGGTCCACGACCAGCCATGTGTCCCCCTCCTCGCCCTCTTTCGGGACCAGCCGCCGGCCGTGGGTGCCTACAGGGTGGGCGCCGGGGGTGATGACGCGCAGGGCCGCCGGACGTAAGTCAGGGTTGTCAGTGGTGCGCAGGCGGGGGATGAGGCCGGCCCGCAGCAGAGATGACTTCCCGCTGCCGGACGCGCCGACCACCGCCGTGATCCGATGGTGGCCGACCAGGCGCAGCAGGTCGTCGATGAGCTGGTCGCGGCCGAAGAACAATGCCGCGTCATCCGGCTCGAAACGGGCCAGGCCCCGGTACGGGGGCACGGCGTCCTCATCGGACCGCGGCTCGGCGGCTTCCTCGGCAGCCGCCTGCCGCCAGCGTTCCTCCCACTCCTCGAGGTCGCCGCCGCAAGCCTTCACGTACGCCAGCGCCACCGGGAGAGTCGGCAGTTGCTCCCCTGCCGCCGCCCGGGACAACGTGGTCACCCCATAGTCCGTGTTCGCTGCCATCGCCCGGTAGGTGGGCGCACCTGCCTCCCGGCGCAGCTTGCGTAACTCGAACGCGAACCTCTGGGCCGGCCCGGCGGCCGGATCCAGCGGACTCTCACGACGACCTGCCACTGGCTGTCCCCCCTGACGTACCACCGAACGCCTACCGACAGCCCGCCAAGCTACGCACCGGCTTATGCAGCGGCAAGCACGTGACCTGCCAAGGCCCTGGCCTCATTTTTCGGTGTGGCGGAACAGGGGTGCCGAACAATTCCGGCCCCGGTGAACTCGGAGACGCAACGCCCCACAGCGGCGCCGTGCGCATCACGAACGCAGCCCACGGGGGTGGACGACGACCGCATTCGCACGACCGCAGCCATCGGGGCCTGGCCCACAGAAAGAGGACAAGATCGTGAACGCACAGAAGAGCATCACCTTGGCGATGGCGACCGCGGCCCTGGCCGGCGGACTCGCGCTGGCGGCTCCGGCCCACGCAGTGAGCACAGTCCGGCCAGCGGCCGCCGCGTCGGCCCAGCACGGCGTCCACATCGACGGATACGAGCCCGACTCGGTTGTCACGCGGGGCGCCTGCAAGGGCTGGATGAACACCAAGAAGACAGGCGGTCACTGGTTCGCCCAGGGGGTCGTCCAGTCCTGGAGCGGCACCGACTGCGCCATGATCCTTCAGCGCAAGCACAACGGCGGGGCCTACAAGATGATCTCCGGCCAGCACATCATCAAGGACCGCAAGGACTCCACCGGCTACTACTGGGACCACACGGGCTACAAGTCCCGGGTGTGCATCGCCAACCTCAACTGGCACGACACCTCCTGGCACTGCGGCAAGGGCATCTGACCACAGCCGACGTGCACCGGTCCTGAACCAACGCGGGCGCTCGGCACAGCCGGGCGCCCGCGCGCACGCCCGAAAGGAACCCGACATGAATGTGCGCGAGCACCTTGGCGAGACGCTGGAATTCGAGGATTACGTACGAAGGCGGCACAACGCCCTGCTGCGCACCGCCCGGCGCCTGGTCCCCGACCCGCTCGACGCTCAGGACCTTCTCCAGACGGCGCTCGCCCGGACGTACGACCGCTGGGACGGCATAGCGGACAAGCAGCTCGCCGACGCCTATCTGCGCCGCGTCATGATCAACACTCGCACCGAATGGTGGCGGGCCAGGAGGCTGGAGGAGTCCCCCACCGAGCAGTTACCG
This sequence comes from Streptomyces sp. NPDC097640, assembly GCF_040302705.1. Classification (NCBI taxonomy): domain Bacteria; kingdom Bacillati; phylum Actinomycetota; class Actinomycetes; order Kitasatosporales; family Streptomycetaceae; genus Streptomyces; species Streptomyces sp. NPDC097640. The sequence goes on along the minus strand of NZ_JBEOSB010000013.1, from coordinate 193,614 downwards.
GACGCGAGCACCGGGGACTTCACCGAGCAGCATGCCGACCGAGCCCTGCTGATGGACGTCATGAAGGTGCTCACCCCGAAGCAGCGCACTGTCGTCGTGCTGCGGCACTGGGAGCAGATGTCCACCGAGGAGACGGCCGTCGCCCTGGGCACGTCGATCGGAACGGTCAAAAGCACGCTGCACCGCTCGCTCGCCCGGCTCCGCGAGGAGCTGGAGCGCCGCGACCACGAGACCGCAGCACCACGCCCGCCGACGGGCTGCTCCGCGATGGGGATCGAGACGCAGGTCAAGGAACCGTAAAGCGGGGACGTTCGTTACCCCAGGCATGACCGCTATGACCTCCGGCTCGAACCTCCCCCTGCCCGTCGCGCGCGTGGCGGTGGACGTCACCGCCCCGGTGCGGCTGGACGTGTCGGGCCTGCTGCTCACCGCCAACGGCAAGGTGCGCTCCGACGACGACTTCATCTTCTACAACCAGCCCGCCGGCCCCGGCGTGACCCACCGCGCCGGCGCGGGCGGGGCGGGTGACACGATCACCGTCGACACCGCCGCCGTGCCGGGCGACATCGAGAAGATCGTGGTGACCGCGAGCCTGGACGCGCCCGGGGCGACGTTCTCGGGCACCGAGCCGACGGCCACCGTGCGCGGCGCGGACGACGGGGCCGTGATCGCCACCTTCACCCCGCCCCAGCTGGGCGCCGAGACCGCGCTCGTGGTCGTCGAGGTGTACCGGCGCAATGGGGTGTGGAAGGTCCGCGCGGTCGGGCAGGGGTATGCCAACGGGCTGGCGGGCATCGCCACCGACTTCGGTGTGACGGTGGAGGAGCCCGCCGCGGCCGCCGCCCCCGCTCCCGTACAGGCGCCGCCGCCGTCCGGCCCGCCTGCCGGTTTCCAGCCCCCGCCGATGCCCACCGCGCCGCCGCCCGCTCCCCCGGCCGCTCCCCCGGCCGCGGCTCCGGCGCCCGGCGCGGGGAAGATCAACCTCGACAAGGGCCGCGTCAATCTCCAGAAGAACCAGACGGTGTCGCTGGTCAAGGGCGGCCGGCCGCTGCTGAGTTCGGTCAAGATGGGCCTGGGCTGGGAGCCCGCCTACCGCGGCAAGGACATCGACCTCGACGCGTCCGTGATCGCCTTCGGCGTGGACCGCAAGAAGATCGACGCCTGCTTCTTCGGCAAGCTCGCGATTCTGAACGGCGCGATCCAGCACTCCGGCGACAACCTCACGGGCGAGGGCGGCGGCGACGACGAGACCATCACGGTCCACCTCGGCGGGCTGCCTGCGGAGGTCACCGGCCTGGTGTTCACGGTGAACTCCTTCTCCGGCCAGAAGTTCACCGATGTCGCCAAGGCCTACTGCCGGCTGCTGGACGCGGGCACGGGCGAGGAGCTGGTCCGCTTCGACCTGACCCAGTCCGAGCCGCGCACGGGCGTGATGATGGCCAAGTTCATCAAGCAGTTCTCGGGCGAGTGGGAGATGACCGCGATGGGCGAGTACGTGGACTCCCGGACCGTGCGCGGCATGGTCAAGCCCGCCGGCCGGGCGCTCTGAACCTCCGCGGGGCAGCGAGTCGTGCCGCTGCCCCGCCGCGGCCGTGTCTTCAGACGGCTTCCGCGGCCGACCGGACCGTCCTGCCGGGTCTTGATACGGGGGCCGTCGGCAGGTCGCGCGAGCGCCCGATGGGAGAGAAGACGAGGATGAGCGCGGCCAGCGGTACTCCGGCCGTCGTGATCCACATGGCTGTGCGGAGGTCGAAGACGGTGCCCAGCCATCCGCCGAGCAGCGCGCCCAGCGGGATCGTTCCGTAGTTGAGGAAGGACGTGCTCGCCGTGAGGCGCCCGAGGAGCTCCGGCGGGCAGTAGCGCTGCTGGAAGCTCGCCTTGATGACGTTTCCGGCCACCACACCCGCCGACACGAAGAATCCGCCGATGGCGAAGAGCAGGAGCCCGGCTCCGGCGGAGGCGGTCGGGATGAGCAGTGCGAAGATCGCGAACCCCAGCTCGAACAGCAGCGTGGCGCGGGCGGTCCCGATCCTGCCGGCTGCCCTGCGCGCGATGAACGCCCCGGCGATGCCCCCCGCCCCCGCGGCCGCGATGATTCCGCCGACCGCTCCGGGCGCCAGGCCCACGGTGTCGACGAGAAAGACGACCTGGATCGACTGATAGCCCATGAGCGCCAGGTTCGAGGTGGCTGCGAACAGCGTCAGGGTGCGGATCCAGGGGTCGCGGGCGACCAGCCGCAGCCCTTCGCCGACCTCGCCGAGCAAGGCTTTGGGGCGGACGGCCGCCCGGTCGCGGCGTGGCTCGCGATGCCGGATGCCCAGCAGGCAGACGAGGGAGACGAGAAACGTCCCCGCGTTGGCGAACATCGCGTTCACCGCGCCCGCCACCTGCCCGATCAGACCGGCGGAACCGAGACCGGCGATCTGCGCGGCTGACGCGCTGCCGTGCAGCTTCGCGTTGCCCTCCGCCTGGTCCTCGGGGGCGAGAATGCTGGGCAGATAGGCGCTGTAGGCGGTCTGGAAGAACACCGCGGCGGTGCCCGTCAGCAGCGCGATGACCACCAGCAGGCCGACGCTCAGCCGGCCGGTCCACGCCGCGACCGGAATCACCGAGAACAGCAGGAAGGACACCGCGGCAGCGGTCAGCATGACCGGTCTGCGGCGCATCCGGTCCACCCAGGCCCCGGCGGGGAGCCCGATGACCAGCCACGGCAGCCAGGCGGAGGCGCTCAGCACCCCGACTTCCAGCGTGGTGGCATCCAGGGTGGAGACGGCGATCAGCGGCATCGCCACGGAGGTGACGGAGGAGCCGAACTTCCCCGCGGCCTCCCCGCACCACAGCAGCCGGAAGTCCCGGTGCCGGCGCAGAAGACCGACCCGTCTCTCATCACTCATCCGTTTCCCCGCCCATTTCGTCGCTCGACGTACCGAGACAACCTATGTTGCAGAGCTTCCTTTGCAAAGGGTCCTATGCAAAATATTCTCTGCAACTCGCGCACACTCGCGCACACGCGCAGACGCGAACCGCCCCCGCTACCGCCGGGCGGCGGGAACGGGGGCGGAAGGAAGAGCGATGCAGAGCCGGGGAGAGGGAAAAGATCAGCCGCGGGAGCGCTGGCGGCGCCAGGGGCCGGTGATGGCCAGCATGATGCCCGGCTCCTGGATGTTGGCGAAGAGGGTGTCACCGTCGGGCGAGAAGCAGACGCCGGTGAACTCGCTGTACGCCGGCTCCTCGGCGGTGCCGATGTTCAGCTCGTTGCGCGCGATCGGGTACGTGCGGCCGTCGTCCGTGGCGCCGAAGAGGTGCTGGACGCCCTCGCCGTCCTCGGCGATGACCAGGCCGCCGTACGGCGAGACGGTGATGTTGTCGGGGCCGTCGAACGCGCCGTCCTTGGACGGGTCGGGGTTGACGCCGAGCAGCACCTTCAGGGTGAGGGTGCGCCGCTTCGGGTCGTAGAACCACACCTGGCCGTCGTGCGCGACCGGGCTCTCCTCACGGGCGAACGAGGAGACGATGTACGCGCCCCCGTCGCCCCACCACATGCCCTCCAGCTTGCGCGCCCGGGTGACCTGGCCGACGTCGAACTGCTTGCGCACCGAGACCGACTTCGCGTCGCGGTCGGGCACATCCACCCAGTCGACGCCGTAGACCGTGCCGGTCTGGGTCGCGCGCGACAGGTCGTCGACGAAATTGCCGCCGGAGTCGAAGCACTTGGGGGCCTGGAGCACGCCCGCGTCGTCGGCGAGGGTGCCCAGCTTGCCGCGCCCGTGCTCGAAGCCGCGCGGCGGGACCCAGCGGTAGAAGAGGCCGTTGGGGCCGGAGGCGTCCTCGGTCAGGTAGAGGTGGCCGCGCTTGGAGTCCACGACGACCGCCTCGTGGGCGTAGCGGCCCAGCGCCTTGATCGGCTTGGGGTCGCGGTTGGCCCGGCGGTCCCGCGGGTCGACCTCGAAGACATAACCGTGGTCCTTGGTCATGCCGTTCTTGCCGGCCTTGTCCTCGGTCTCCTCGCAGGTGAGCCAGGTGCCCCACGGGGTGCTGCCGCCCGCGCAGTTGGTGGACGTGCCCGCGATGCCGACCCACTCGGTGACGTGGTCGCCGTGCTTGGAGACCTCGACGACGGTGCAGCCGCCGGAGGCCGCCGGGTCGTAGACCAGGCCCTCGATCAGCGGGACCGGGTGCGGCCAGTCGGCGCGCGGGCCCTTCAGCTCGTGGTTGTTGACGAGCAGCGTGGCGCCGCGGGTGCCCTCGAAGGTGGCGGTGCCGTCGTGGTTGGAGGGGGTGGACTCGCCGGACTCCAGCTTGGTCTGGCCGGTGCGGGTGATCACCCGGTAGCTGAAGCCGGCGGGCAGGGCGAGGAGGCCCTTCGGGTCGGCGATGAGCGGACCGTAGCCGAGCCGGGAGCCGCCCCGCTCGGCCGCCGCGTCGGCGGTCTCGGTGGTCTCGGTGGGCTCGGCGGCGAGCGCGCCGGGGGCGGTGGCGAGCACGCCGGCGCTGCCGACGAGGGCGACCCCGGCACCGGTATACGCGGAACTCTTCGCGAAGTCTCTGCGGCTGAGCGGCATCTTCGTCTCCTGATTGGCCAGATCTGTCCACCGACTGCGCGCATACGCTCCCGCCCCCGGTCGAACAACAGTTGAACTGGACGCGACATCGACGGACGGATTGGCGCCGACGGGTTGAACCGCTCACCACCGCTCGCGGACCCCTCCGACGCCCGATCCCACACCCCGGCCGGCGCCGCCGGCCACCTGTCAGGCGCGCGAACGCGCCTTGAAGGCCGCCTTCCGCGCCTGCTTGGCGGCGCTCTTGTCCGGGTGCAGCCGCCCCATCGCCTCCAGCACCTCAGCCGTCGCCGGGTGGTCCACCCGCCACACCGAGTCGAAGAAGGTATCCGACTGCTCGACCAGGCCGCGCACCAGATCCCGCAGCTCGGCGGAGTCGCCGTCCGCCGCGAGCTGCGCCGCGATGGTGTCCACCGTCAGCCAGAACACCATCTCCTCGGACGGCTCCGGGATCTCCGGCATCGCGCGCTCGGCCAGCCACACCCGGGCCAGGCCGCCCAGGTGGCGGTCGTCGAGCACCTCGCGCAGCGCGGGCTCGGCCGCGGGCCCGACCAGCGAGAGCGTCTGCTGGCAGGCCAGTCGGCGCAGCGGCGCGCCCTCGTCGTCGCCGCGCGCCGCGGCCAGCAGCTCGCCCGCGGCCTGGTCGGGCGTACGGCGCGCCAGCCACTGCTCGGCCTCCGCGCGCGCGGCCGATTCCGGGTGCCCGGGGAGGGCGTCCAGCAGGATCTCCGCGCCCTTGTCGGCGAGGTCGCCGACGACCGGGGCGTCGATGCCGGCGTCGAGCATGCGGCTGCGCACGCCGAAGACGCCGAGCGGGGTGAGCCGCACCATGCCGTAGCGGGAGACGTCGTCCTCGTCGGGGTCGAGCCGCGACTCGGTGGTCTCGGGGAAGCGGCCCTCGCCGTCGACCTCTTCGATCAGCGCCTCGTCCACGGGCTGGTACTCGACCAGGCCGGTCGGCTCCAGCATCCGGAACTGATCGTCGAGGCGCACCATCGCCTCGGAGATCTCCTCGAGGATGTCGTCGGTGGGCTCCTCCATGTCATCGGGGACGATCATGGCGGCGGCGAGCGCGGGCAGCGGCACGGCGCGGCCGGAGTCCTCCTCGTCCAGGGCGGTCAGCAGATACAGATTGCCCAGCACCCCGTCCAGGAAGTCGGCCTCCTCCTCGGGGTCCCAGTCGATCGCGTCGAGGTCGAGCTCGCCGTCGTCGCCGATCTGCTCGACGATCTCGGCGAGGTCGGGGGCCGCGGCGTCGGCGAGCACGGTCTCGAAGCCGCCGAGCCAGATGTCCAGGATGTCCCGCGGGCTGCCCTCGGTGATCAGCCGCAGGTCCTCGCCGGGGGTGGCGATCCCCGTGACCCCGTCCTCGCCCGGCTCCGGGCCGGCGTCCGCGTCCCCGGTCTCCGCCGCGGGCTCCTGGACCTCGATCAGCCCGGTGTCGACGGCCAGCTGCCAGGCCTCCGCCGCGTAACCCGGCCCCTCCTCGTCGGCGCCGAGCCCCAGGTGCTCGGCCGCCGCCCGCAGGTCGGGCTCGGTGAGTACGCCGCCCGCCGCGACCGCCCTGCGCGGTCCGGCCCAGCGGGCAAGCCGCACGGCGCGGGCCAGCAGCGGGGCGGCGAGGGCGTCCCTGGCGAGTTCGGCCTCGGAGTGAAGCCGCACGGGCGGCATGGTGGGGCGGTCTCCGGGCATCGGCGGAGTCATCTCCTCGGGAGCGGATGAAGCAGACGAGTTGGAAGGGTGTTGCTCGAGAGGGGCGCGGCACTGCGGGCGCGACCGGTCCCAGCCTAGACGGAAGGTGAGGCGGTTTCGTCCCGATGTGCCACCACGGGGGCGGCAGCCCGTGATTTTGGCCGACCATCCGCCGTCGGACATGGACGGCCGCGACCCCGTGCGCCGGAGCGCGACGGGCGCCGCGCCGTGCGCCGGTTCACTCCTGACCTGGCCGTACACCAGCCGTTCCTTGACAACCGCACGGGCGACGAAAGACATTGACGCGCGTAGAGGATTGTTCCGTCGCCACCACAACGCCTGTGTTCAGCTCCGCACTTTCCTCATCGGAGGCACCGCCATGTCCCCACGCGCCCCGCGCGGACCCGCCACCGTCACCGCCACCGTCACCGCCGTCCTGGCCGCCGCCCTCGCGGCCGGGCTGCTCATCGCCCCGCAGTCCGCGTCCGCCGCCGTCGAGGTACGGATCCATGACATCCAGGGCTCCACCCGGATCTCCCCGTTCGCGGACCAGCAGGTGTCCGGGGTACCCGGCACGGTCACGGCGATCCGCGCCTTCGGCTCGGCCCGCGGCTTCTGGTTCCAGGACCCGCACCCCGACCGGGACCGGGCCACCAGCGAAGGGATCTTCGTCCACACCGGTTCGACCACCCCGTCGGTCGCCGTCGGGGACGCGGTACGGGTCTCCGGGACGGTCGGCGAGCACTACCCGGGCGGCACCGGCGCGGGGCTTCAGTCGGTCACCGAGCTCACCCGGGCGACCTGGACGGTCGACTCCTCGGGCAACGCCCTGCCCGCGGCCTTCGCCCTCACCCCCTCCGCCGTCCCCGACCGCTACGCGCCCGACGCACCGGGCGGCGGCAGCGGCAACAGCGGCAACATTGAAGGGCTGCGGCTGCGCCCGAACTCGTACGCCCTGGACCGCTACGAGGCTCTGGAAGGAATGCGCGTCTCGGTCAAGGACGCCCCGGTCGTGGGCCCCACCTCCGCGTACCACGATCTGTGGGTCACCGCCGAGCCCGGCCACTCCCGGACCGCGCGCGGCGGCGCGCTCTACAGCTCGTACGGCGACCCGAACTCCGGCCGGGTCAAGGTCGGCTCCCTCATCCCGTTCACCCAGCGCCCCTTCCCCGTCGCCGATGTGGGCGACAAGCTGACCGGCACCACCGAGGGGCCGCTGGACTACGACAGCTTCGGCGGATACGAGATCCAGGCCACCGCGCTCGGGCAGCTCGCGGACGGGAACCTGGCGCGGGAGACCACCCGCACACAGCAGGCCGACGAACTGTCCATCGCCACCTACAACGTGGAGAACCTCTCCCCCAAGACCGCGCAGACCAAGTTCGACCGGCTCGCCTCGGGCCTGGTGCGCAATCTCGCCACGCCCGACATCGTCGCCCTGGAGGAGGTCCAGGACGACAACGGCCCGACGAACGACGCGGTCACCAGCGCCGGGCAGACGCTGAAGAAGCTCACCGACGCGATCGCGGCGGCCGGCGGCCCGGCGTACGAGTGGCGGCAGATCGACCCGGTCGACGACCAGGACGGCGGGCAGCCGGGCGGCAACATCCGGGTGGCCTTCCTCTTCAACCCCGCGCGGGTCTCCTTCACCGATGTCGCGGGCGGCGGCGCCACCACCCCCGTGCGGGTGACGGACGACCACGGCAGGGCGGGGCTGTCGGCCTCCCCGGGCCGCATCGACCCGGCGAACCCAGTCTGGAAGGACAGCCGCAAGCCGCTGGCCGGGCAGTTCTCCTTCCGCGGCCGCCCGGTCTTCGTCATCGCCGACCACTTCAACTCCAAGGGCGGCGACCAGGGCCTGGACAGCCGGTTCCAGCCCCCGGCCCGCCGCTCGGAGACCCAGCGCACCGGCCAGGCCGGGGTGGTCAACGCCTTCGTCAAAAAGCTGCTGGGCGTGGACCCGAGCGCCCGGGTCGTGGTCGTGGGCGACCTCAACGACTACCAGTTCTCGCCCGCGCTGGCCGATCTCACCGCCGGCGGGGTGCTCACCGACCTGGTCACCGCGCTGCCGGAGAACGAGCGCTACGGCTATGTCTACAACGGCAACTCGCAGGTGCTGGACCACATCCTCACCAGCCGCGCCGTGCGCCGCCCCGACTACGACATCGTGCACATCAACGCGGAGTTCGCGGACCAGTCCAGCGACCACGACCCGCAGATCACCCGAGTGAAGCCGTAGCGCTGCTGAAGTGTCCGGCCAGCACAATTAAATAGACCTGTACGGCGAAGGGGCCCAGAATCCAGCGCAGGAAGCCACCGACCCCTGCCACACGGAGTGTCACACCATGCCCCTGGGCCCCTTCGGCCGTACCGCCGTCGCCATGATCACCCCGTTCGGCGCGGACGGCGCCCTCGACCTCGACGGCGCACAGCGCCTGGCCACCCATCTGGTGGACCGGGGCGGCTGCGACGGAATCGTGGTCAGCGGCACCACCGGCGAGTCCCCGACCACCTCCGACGCCGAGAAGGAGGCGCTGCTGCGGGCCGTGGTGGCGGCCGTCGGCGACCGGGCCCGGGTCACCGCCGGGGTGGGCAGCAATGACACCCGGCACACCGTGGAGCTGGCCCGCGCGGCCGAACGGGCGGGCGCGCACGGTCTGTTGGTCGTCACCCCGTACTACAGCCGCCCGCCGCAGGACGCCGTGGCGGAGCACTTCCGCACGGTCGCCGACGCCGTCGGCCTGCCGGTGATGCTGTACGACGTCCCCGCCCGGACCGGCACCGAGCTCGCCGCCGACACGCTGCTGCGGCTCGCCGAGCATCCGCGCATCACGGCCGTCAAGGACAGCGCCTACGACCTGTCGAAGGCGGCGAAGGTGATGGCGGGCACCGATCTCGCCTACTTCTCCGGCTGCGACGAGCTGAACCTGCCGCTGCTGGCCATCGGCGCGGCCGGATACGTCAGCGTCGTGGCCAACGTCGCCGGGCCGCAGGTGCGTTCGGTGCTGGACGCGTACGACGCCGGGGAGACGGGCGAGGCGGCCCGGCGCCATCTGGCGCTCGCGCCGCTCGTCGAGCGGATGATGTCCGCCGGCGCCCCGGGCACGGTGACCTCCAAGGCGCTGCTCGGCGCCCTCGGGCTGCCCGCTGGCCCGGTGCGGGCCCCGCTGCTCCCCGCCGGCCGGGAGCTGACCGACGGGCTGCGGGTCGTGTACGACAAGGTGGCGGGCGGCCTCTGACCAGGGCCGCCCGCCCGCCCTGCTCAGTTGTGGCTGTGCAGCGCCTCGTTGAGGCCGCCCCAGGAGCCGCTGCGCGGCAGCACCTCGACAGCGCCGCTGACGGAGTTGCGGCGGAAGAGCATGTTGTCGACGCCGGACAGCTCCAGCGCCTTGATGATCGTGCCGTCCGGCACGGTCACCCGGGTGCCGGCGGTCACATACAGGCCCGCCTCGACGATGCAGTCGTCGCCGAGCGAGATGCCGATGCCCGCCTCGGCGCCCAGCAGGCAGCGCTCGCCGAGGGAGATCGTCTGCTTGCCGCCGCCCGACAGCGTGCCCATGATCGACGCGCCGCCGCCGATGTCCGAGCCGTCGCCGACCACGACGCCCGCGCTGATCCGGCCCTCGACCATGGAGGTGCCCAGCGTGCCGGCGTTGAAGTTGACGAAGCCCTCGTGCATGACGGTGGTCCCGGAGGCCAGGTGGGCGCCGAGCCGGACGCGGTCGGCGTCGCCGATGCGCACCCCGGTGGGGATCACGTAGTCGGTCATCCGCGGGAACTTGTCCACGCCGGTCACCGCCAGCTGGAGCCCCTCGGCGCGGGCCGCGAGGCGGGCCCGCTCGACCTGGTCGACGGCGACAGGGCCGAGCGAGGTCCAGGCCACGTTAGCCAGCAGGCCGAAGATGCCGTCCAGGCTGAGGCCGTGCGGCCTGACCAGGCGGTGGCTGAGCAGGTGCAGCCGCAGATAGGCGTCGTGCGCGTCGAGCGGCTTGTCGTCGAGGGAGCCGATGACCGTACGGACGGCCACGACCTCGACCCCGCGGCGCGCGTCCGGCCCGAGGGCCTTGAGCGCGGTGTCGCCCAGCAGCTCGGCGGCGCGCTCGTCGCTCAGCCGCTCGGTGCCGGCCGGACCGGGCTCGGCGACCAGCTCGGGGGCCGGGAACCAGGTGTCGAGGACGGTGCCGTCCTCGGCGAGGGTGGCGAGACCGGCGGCGGCTGCGCCGGTGTGGGTGGTGCTGGCGGTGATGGGAGCGTCGGTCATGGTCAGAACGCTAACCGGAGGCGGGCCCGGGAGGCGAACCGGTCTCAGCGAGCGGTCCCGGACGGCCCGCCGTCGCCGTTCTCGCCCATGATCCGGGCCAGCGCCGCGCGGGTGCCCTCGCGGTCGTAGGGGCGGCCCGTCAGCAGGGCCTGGAGGGCCATCCCGTCGATCAGGGCCACCACCGCGCGCGCCGCGGCGGGGTCGGGCACGAGCCGCCTCAGCACCCGGACCATGCCGTCCACCCACTCCGCGGCGACCGGCCGCACCGCCTCGTGGCGCAGCGCGGAGAGATACAGGTCGTACTCCAGCACCAGCCGCTCCCGGTCCCCGGCGAACAGCTCCTCGACCCAGCGCGCCAGCTGCTCGGCCGGTTCCACGGCCGGGTCGTAGCGCTCCGCCCAGCGCTCCACATCCGCCAGCCACTCCTCGTTGACCTTCCGGAGCGCCGCGACCAGCAGATCGTCGAGGGTGGCGAAGTGGTACGTGGTCGAACCCAGCGGCACATCGGCCGCGGCCGCCACGGCGCGGTGGCTGAGCCCCGCGATGCCGCGCTCGCGGACCACGGCGACCGCGGCGTCGATGATGCGCCGGCTCCGCTCGGGGTCGTAGCGGCGGGCCATCAGTGGGCCCCGCCCAGGTTGAGCACGATCACCCCGGCGATCACCAACAGCACCCCGATCACCTTGGCGGCGGTCGCGGCCTCGCCGAGGAAGACCATGCCGATCGCCGCGATGACGGCGGTCCCGGCCCCGGCCCATATGGCGTATGCGGTGCCGACCGAGATGGTCTTGAGCGTCTGCGCGAGCAGGGCGAAGGCGACCACATAGCCGACCACGGTGACCAGCGAGGGCCAGAGCTTGCTGAAGCCTTCGCTGTACTTCATCGAGGTGGTGGCCAGGATCTCGGCGGCGATCGCCCCGGCGAGCGTCAGATATCCCATGCGTACGACCGTACGCAACGGATAACCGGAATACGCGAAAGGCCCCCGCGCGGGGTGCGCGGGGGCCTCTCGGGGTGTGGCTCGGACGGTGTGGCTCGGACGGTGTGGCTCAGACGTTGAAGCCGAGCGCGCGAAGCTGCTCGCGACCGTCGTCGGTGATCTTGTCGGGGCCCCACGGCGGCATCCAGACCCAGTTGATCCGCAGCTCGTTGACGATGCCCTCGGTGGCCGACTTCGCCTGGTCCTCGATGACATCGGTCAGCGGGCAGGCCGCCGACGTCAGCGTCATGTCGAGGGTGGCGATGTTGGCGTCGTCGATGTGGATGCCGTAGACGAGGCCCAGGTTGACCACGTCGATGCCCAGCTCGGGGTCCACGACGTCGTACAGGGCCTCGCGGACCTCTTCCTCGCTGGCCGGCTTGACGGCCGTTTCCACGTTGTCACTCATGCGATCTTCCCTTCGGCGCGCTCGCCCAGCGCCTGGGCGGTCGCATCCTTCCACGCCATCCAGCTCAGCAGGGCACACTTCACCCGGGCCGGGTACTTCGAGACGCCGGCGAACGCCACCGCGTCCTCCAGCACCTCCTCCATCGCGTCGTCCGGCTCGGTCTTGCCCTTGGACTGCATCAGCTCCAGAAACGTTTCCTGGATCTTGCGCGCCTCGGCGAGCTCCTTGCCGACCAGCAGGTCGTTGAGCACGGACGCGCTGGCCTGGCTGATGGAACAGCCCTGGCCCTCGTAGCTCACATCCTCGATGGTCTCGCCGTCGAGCCGCACCCGGAGGGTGATCTCGTCCCCGCACGTCGGATTGGTGTGGTGTACCTCGGCGTCCCCGTCCCTGAGCCCCCGCCCGTGCGGGTGCTTGTAGTGGTCGAGGATCACGTCCTGATACATCGAATCAAGCTTCACGCGGCACGCCCCTACCCGAAGAAGTTCCGAACGTGCTCCAGGCCCTCGACCAAGGCGTCGACCTCGGCCGGGGTGGAGTACAGATAGAACGACGCTCGCGTGGTCGCGGGAATTCCGTACCGCAGGCAGACGGGGCGGGCGCAGTGGTGGCCGACCCGGACCGCGATGCCCTCCTCGTCGAGCACCTGGCCCACATCGTGGGGGTGGATGTCGCCGAGCGTGAAGGAGATCGCGGCGCCGCGGTCCTCGGCCGTGGTCGGGCCGATGATCCGCAGATCGGGGACCTCCAGCAGCCTGCGCACCGCGTACTCGGTGACCGCGTGCTCATGGCGGGCGATGTTGTCCATGCCGATCGAGGTCAGATAGTCCACGGCCGCGCCGAGGCCGACGGCCTGGGCGATCGGGGGCGTACCGGCCTCGAACTTGTGCGGCGCGGGGGCGTAGGTGGAGGAGTGCATCGAGACGGTCTCGATCATCTCGCCGCCGCCGAGGAAGGGCGGCAGGTCCTCCAGCAGCTCCTGGCGGCCCCACAGCACGCCGATGCCCGTCGGGCCGCACATCTTGTGGCCGGTGAAGGCCACGAAGTCGGCCTGAAGCGCCTGCACGTCCATCGTCATGTGCGGGGCGGCCTGCGAGGCGTCGATCACGACGAGGGCGCCGACCTGCTGCGCGCGGCGGACGATCGCCTCGACCGGGTTGACCGTGCCCAGGATGTTGGAGACCAGGACGAACGAGACGACCTTGGTCTTCTCGGTGATGATCTCGTCTATGTTCGACAGGTCGAGACGGCCGTCGTCGGTGAGGCCGAACCACTTCAGCTTCGCGCCCGTGCGCTGCGAGAGCAGCTGCCAGGGGACGATGTTGGAGTGGTGCTCCATCTCCGTGATGACGATCTCGGTGTCGCTGTCCACGCGGTAGGGCTCATCGGCCCAACCGAGCATGTTGGCGACGAGGTTGAGCGACTCCGAGGCGTTCTTGGTGAAGATCACCTCGTCCCGGCTCGGCGCGTTGATGAAGGCGGCCACCTTGTCGCGGGCGCCCTCGTACAGCGCCGTGGCCTCCTCGGCGAGCACATGCACGCCGCGGTGCACATTCGCGTTGTGCACCTCGTAGTACTCGCTGAGTACGTCGAGCACCTGGCGCGGCGTCTGCGAGGTCGCCGCGTTGTCCAGGTACACGAGCTTCTTGCCGTCGTGGACCAGCCGGTCCAGGATCGGGAAGTCCTTACGGATCGCCTCGGTGTCGAGGAGGCCCGGCAGCTGTGTCATGTCCCTGCGCCTCCGTGTCCCGCGCCGAATCCCTGGCCGCCGAAACGGCCCCTGTCGTCGTCACTCACTCGTCGCGCCGCCCTTCACATAGGCCTCGTAGCCCTCTTCCTCCAGCTTGTCCGCGAGCTCGGCGCCGCCGGACTCGGCGATCCGGCCCGCCGCGAAGACATGGACGTAGTCGGGCTTGATGTAGCGCAGGATGCGCGTGTAGTGGGTGATCAGCAGGGTGCCGACCTCACCGGTCTCGCGGACGCGGTTGACGCCCTCGGAGACCACGCGCAGCGCGTCGACGTCCAGACCGGAGTCCGTCTCGTCGAGGATCGCGATACGGGGCTTCAACAGCTCGAGCTGGAGGATCTCGTGGCGCTTCTTCTCACCGCCGGAGAAGCCCTCGTTGACGTTCCGCTCGGCGAAGGAGGGGTCGATCGAAAGGCGCTCCATGGCCTCCTTGACCTCCTTCACCCAGGTGCGCAGCTTCGGCGCCTCGCCGCGGATGGCGGTGGCCGAGGTGCGCAGGAAGTTGGAGACGGACACCCCGGGGACCTCCACCGGGTACTGCATGGCGAGGAAGACGCCGGCGCGGGCCCGCTCGTCGACGGACATGGCCAGCACGTCCTCGCCGTCCAGGGTCACCGTGCCGCCGGTGACCTGGTACTTCGGGTGGCCCGCGAGCGAGTACGCGAGCGTGGACTTGCCCGAGCCGTTGGGGCCCATGATGGCGTGCGTCTCGCCCTGCTTCACGGTCAGGTCGACGCCGCGCAGGATCTCGCGGGGGCCGCCTTCGGCCTCGACGGAGACGTGCAGGTCGTGGATCTCAAGCGTTGCCATGGGTGCCTCAGGACTCCTGGGTGACGGAGACGAGCACGTCGTCCCCTTCGATCTTTACGGGGTATACGGGGACGGGGCGCGTCGCGGGGAGGCCGGACGGCTTGCCGGTGCGCAGGTCGAAGCTGGAGCCGTGCAGCCAGCACTCGATCTGGCAGTCCTCCACCTCGCCCTCGGACAGCGAGACGTTCGCATGCGAACAGATGTCGTTGATCGCGAAGACCTCGCCCTCGGTGCGCACGAGCGACACGGGCACGCCGTCCAGCTCCACCCGCTTGGGGGTGTCGTCTTCCAGCTCGCTCAGCGCGCAGGCGCGTACAAAGGTCTGGCTCATGCGACGGACGCCTCCAGCTCGGCCTCGATCTTGGCGATCAGGCGCTCCTCGAGCTCGGGGATGCCGATCTGCTGGACGAGCTCGGCGAAGAAGCCGCGGACGACCAGACGGCGGGCCTCGTCGGCCGGGATGCCGCGCGCCATCAGGTAGAACAGCTGCTCGTCCTCGAAGCGGCCGGTCGCGCTCGCGTGGCCGGCGCCGACGATCTCGCCGGTCTCGATCTCCAGGTTCGGCACCGAGTCGACGCGCGCGCCGTCGGTCAGGACGAGGTTGCGGTTGAGCTCGTAGGTGTCGGTGCCCTCCGCGGCGGCGCGGATCAGCACATCGCCGATCCAGACCGCGTGGGCGTCCTTGCCCTGGAGCGCGCCCTTGTAGGCCACGTTGCTCCGGCAGTGCGGGGTGTCGTGGTCGATGAAGAGGCGGTGCTCCTGGTGCTGGCCGTTGTCGGTGAAGTACAGGCCGTAGAGCTCGGCCTCACCGCCCGGGGCGCCGTAGATGACGCGCGGGTGGAGGCGCACCACGTCACCGCCGAAGGTGACGACCACGGACTTGAACGTGGCGTCGCGGCCGACGAGCGCGGTGTGCTGCGCGGCGTGGACGGCGGTGTCGGCCCAGTCCTGGATGGAGACGACGGTGAGCTTGGCGCCGTCGCCCACCAGGAACTCGACGTTGGCCGCGAGGATGGCGTCGCCGGTGTGGTCGATGACCACGACGGCCTCGGCGAAGGCGCCGACCTCCACGACCTGGTGGCCGTAGGCGGTGCCGCCCTCGCCGTGCACGGAGATCCGCACGGGCTCGGTGAGCACGGTCTCCTTGGCGACGGAGACCACCGAGGCCTTCTCGAAGGAGCTGTATGCCTGGGCCGCGACCCGGTCCACCGGCTTGCCGGCCTTGCCCAGGCGCGGGTCCGTGCGGTCGACGGTCTCGACGGTGACGCCCTCGGGGGCGATCACCTCGACCCGCAGCCCGCCGGTGGCCTTGGCGGTGCCGTCGTGCAGACCGCGCAGCCGCTCCAGCGGGGTGAACCGCCACTCCTCCTCACGGCCGTGGGGCACCGGGAAGTCGGCCACGTCGTACGACGCGATGGCGCCGGCCCTCGCATCGGTGGGCTGGCCCACCTGGATGGCACCGTCCGTGGTGGATCCGGCCGGAATGGTTTCAGCCATGGCAGCTGTACAGCTCGCTTTCTGGTGACGTACCTGGGCCCTCCCTGAGGACGGCCACCGCGGGTATCGGGGGAGGCGCCGGCGTCAGCCGACCGAGCCTTCCATCTGGAGCTCGATCAGCCGGTTGAGCTCCAGCGCGTACTCCATGGGAAGCTCGCGCGCGATCGGCTCGACGAAGCCGCGCACGATCATCGCCATGGCCTCGTCCTCGGACAGGCCGCGGCTCATCAGGTAGAACAGCTGGTCGTCGCTGACCTTGGAGACGGTCGCCTCGTGGCCCATGGACACATCGTCCTCGCGGACGTCCACATAGGGGTAGGTGTCCGAGCGGGAGATGGTGTCGACCAGCAGCGCGTCGCACAGCACATTGGACTTGGAGCCCTCGGCGCCCTCGCCGATCTCGATCAGCCCGCGGTAGGAGGTGCGGCCGCCGCCGCGCGCCACCGACTTGGAGATGATGTTCGACGAGGTGCGGGGCGCCATGTGGACCATCTTCGCGCCGGCGTCCTGGTGCTGGCCCTCGCCCGCGAAGGCGATGGACAGGGTCTCGCCCTTGGCGTGCTCGCCCATCAGGTAGACGGCCGGGTACTTCATGGTCACCTTGGAGCCGATGTTGCCGTCGACCCACTCCATGGTCGCGCCCTCGTAGGCCACGGCGCGCTTGGTGACCAGGTTGTACACGTTGTTCGACCAGTTCTGGATGGTCGTGTAGCGGCAGCGGGCGCCCTTCTTCACGATGATCTCGACCACCGCGGAGTGCAGGGAGTCCGACTTGTAGATCGGCGCGGTGCAGCCCTCGACGTAGTGGACGTACGCGTCCTCGTCGACGATGATCAGCGTCCGCTCGAACTGGCCCATGTTCTCCGTGTTGATCCGGAAGTAGGCCTGGAGCGGGATCTCCACGTGCACGCCCTTCGGCACGTAGATGAACGAGCCGCCGGACCACACCGCCGAGTTCAGCGAGGCGAACTTGTTGTCGCCGACCGGGATCACCGAGCCGAAGTACTCCTGGAAGAGCTCCGGGTGCTCCTTGAGGCCGGTGTCGGTGTCCAGGAAGATGACACCCTGCTCCTCGAGGTCCTCGCGGATCTTGTGATAGACGACCTCGGACTCGTACTGCGCGGCGACACCGGCGACCAGGCGCTGCTTCTCGGCCTCCGGGATGCCCAGCCTGTCGTAGGTGTTCTTGATGTCCTCGGGCAGCTCTTCCCAGGAGGCGGCCTGCTGCTCCGTGGAGCGCACGAAGTACTTGATGTTGTCGAAGTCGATACCGGAGAGGTCCGAGCCCCAGGTGGGCATGGGCTTCTTCTCGAAGAGCTTGAGGCCCTTCAGCCGGAGCTTCAGCATCCACTCCGGCTCGGACTTCTTCGCCGAGATGTCGCGGACGACCGCCTCGGAGAGGCCGCGCTTGGCCGAGGCACCGGCCACATCGGAGTCGGCCCAGCCGTACTCGTAGTTGCCCAGCCCATCGAGCTCGGGGTGAGCAGTCTCCGTGGGGAGAGTCATTCGGGGTTCCTCCCGGCCGTGCTGGCAGATGCTTTGGTGGTCTTGGTCTTGCTGAGGATCTTGCTGGGGGGCGCCTTCTCGGCCTTGCCGGTCCCGGGGATGTAGGTCGTGCACACCCCGTCGCCATGGGCGATGGTGGCCAGACGCTGCACATGAGTCCCGAGCAACTGGGAGAAGACCTCGGTCTCCGCCTCGCACAGCTGCGGATACCGCTCGGCCGCGTGGGCGACCGGGCAGTGGTGCTGGCAGAGCTGTTCGCCGACCGGTGCGCTGCGCGCCGTAGCAGCGTACCCGTCCGCGGACAGTGCGCGGGCGAGAGCTTGGGCGCGGGCCTCGGGCTCCGCGGCCTCGACGGCCTCGCGGTACGCCACGGCCTGGGCGGCGAGCCTGGCGCGCGCGAAGGCGGCGACCGCCTCGCGGCCCTCCTCGCCTCCGCCGGCGCTCTGCTCGATCCAGCGCAGGGCGGCCACGGCCAGCTCGTCGTACGCCTGGTCGAACGCGTCACGCCCGCAGTCGGTGAGCGCGAAGACCTTGGCCGGGCGGCCGCGGCCGCGCGCCCCGTACACCCTCTTCTCGCGGGGCTCGACGACGCCGTCGGCGACGAGGGTGTCGAGGTGGCGGCGCACGGCCGCCTGGGTCAGCTCGAGCCGCAGGGCGAGCTCGGCAGCGGTGGACGGGCCGTGGTCGAGGATGGAGCGGGCGACCTTGTTACGGGTGCCGTGCTGCTCATCGGGCGCGGGCACGGGCACGACAGACCGCGCGGCCGACTCGACCGCGCGTTCCGCCGGAGCTTCGCTCGCGTATTTCACAACGCCATTGTTGCGTAATTCCCGGCAAAGGTACAAGCGCAGTCCCCCCGGCCCCCCGGTGGAGTGCGTCACTAAGGCACACCTAACTTGGCCTGCGGAAACGGGTTCGGTGCCCGCCCTGCCCTCCAGCGCCGGCTTGGCGATTCGTAGACTGCCCGGCATGCGAGAAGAGCCCGCCGTCGACATCGTCGGCCTCGTCAAGCGGTACGGCTCGAAGACCGCCGTGGACGGGCTCGACCTGTCCGTGGCGCGTGCCGCCGTGACCGCCGTGCTCGGCCCCAACGGAGCGGGCAAGACCACGACCATCGAGACCTGCGAGGGATACCGCCGGCCCGACGCCGGCACGGTCCGCGTCCTCGGCCTCGACCCCGTGACCCAGGCGGCCGCGCTGCGCCCCCGAATCGGCGTGATGCTCCAGTCCGGAGGGGTTTACTCCGGAGCGCGCGCAGAAGAGATGCTGCGCCACACCGCGGGCCTGCACGCCCACCCCATAGACGTCGACCTCCTCATCGAGCGGCTCGGCCTCGGCTCCTGCGGCCGCACGCCCTACCGGCGGCTCTCCGGCGGCCAGCAGCAGCGCCTCGCGCTCGCCATGGCCGTCGTCGGCCGCCCCGAGCTGGTCTTCCTCGACGAGCCCACCGCCGGACTCGACCCCCAGGCCCGGCGCGCCACCTGGGAACTCGTCCGCGATCTGCGCCGGGACGGCGTGACCGTCGTCCTCACCACGCACTACATGGACGAGGCCGAGGAGCTCGCCGACCACGTCGCGATCGTCGACGGCGGCAAGGTCATCGCCCAGGGCAGCCCCGAAGAGCTGTGCCGCGACGGCGCGGAGAACACCCTGCGCTTCACCGGCCGCCCCGCGCTCGACCTGCCCTCCCTGCTCAAGGCGCTGCCCGCCGACTCCGCGGCCGACGAGCTGACCCCCGGCTCGTACCGCGTCACCGGCAAGATCGACCCGCAGCTGCTGGCCACCGTCGCCTCCTGGTGCGCCCAGAACGGCGTCATGCCGGACCGGATCTCGGTCGAGCGCCACACCCTGGAGGACGTCTTCCTCGAGCTGACCGGCAAGGAGCTGCGCGCGTGACCGCCACGGGAACCTTCACCCCCCAGCCGGGCGCGGCGCCGCTGCACCGCATGATCCGTTCACAGGCGGCCCTGGAGACCAGGATGCTGCTGCGCAACGGCGAGCAGCTGCTGCTGACCGTGATCATCCCGTCCCTGCTGCTGGTGCTGTTCAGTACTGTTGACATCGTCGACACGGGCGCGGGCGGCAAGGCCGTGGACTTCCTCGCCCCCGGAGTCCTCGCGCTCGCCGTGCTGTCCACCGCCTTCACCGGCCAGGCCATCGCGACCGGCTTCGAGCGTCGGTACGGCGTCCTCAAGCGGCTCGGCGCCTCGCCCCTGCCGCGCTGGGCGCTGATGACCGCGAAGACCTGCTCGGTGCTGGTCACCGAGGTGCTCCAGGTCGCGCTGCTGACCGTGATCGCGCTCGCCCTGGGCTGGTCCCCGCACGGCAACCCGCTCACCGTCGCCCTGCTCCTCCTCCTCGGCACCGCCGCGTTCTCCGGCCTCGGCCTGCTGATGGCGGGCACCCTGAAGGCCGAGGCGACCCTCGCGGCCGCCAACCTCGTCTTCCTGCTGCTGCTCGTCGGCGGCGGGGTGATGGTGTCGCTGGACAAGTTCCCGGACGCGGTCCGCGGCGTGCTGGAGCTGCTGCCGATCTCGGCCCTGTCGGGCGGCCTGCGCGATGTGCTGCGGGACGGGGCCGGGGTGCCGTGGGGCGATCTGGGGATCCTGGCGGTGTGGGCGGTGCTGGGGCTGGGGGCGGCGGCGCGCTGGTTCCGCTGGGAGTAGGGCGAGCCTCCCCCACACCCCCTCGTGCTGCGTCTCCACGGGGGAGCGACTCCCCCACACCCCCCTCGTGAAAAGCTGCACAAGCGGCCGCCTACGATGGGCGACGTGCCCTCTTCGCTGAACCCCCTTGAGCAGATCGCCCGCCGCTGGCAGCCTTCCGCGCGCTTCGTCGAACGCGCGGCGCTGGTCGCCGTGGTGATGACCGTGGTCATCGTGGTGACGGGCGGCGCGGTCCGGCTGACGCAGTCCGGGCTCGGCTGCCCGACCTGGCCGACCTGCACGGAGGACAGCCTGACGCCCACCCGCGAGATGGGCATCAACGGAGCCATCGAGTTCGGCAACCGCATGCTGACGTATGTGCTGTGCGCGGTCGTCGGCGTGCTGATCATCGCGGCCCGCGCCCGAACGCCGATGCGCCGCTCGCTCACCCGGCTCGGCTGGGCACAGTTCTGGATCGTGATGGGCAATGCCGTCGTCGGCGGCATCACGGTGCTCACCGGCCTGAACCCGTACATCGTCAGCTCGCACTTCCTCCTGGCCACCGCGCTGCTCGTGGTCACCGTCGTGACCTGGCAGCGCGCCCGCGAGGGCGACGCCGAGCCGCGCGACCTCGTCGCCCGTCCCATCCGTCAGCTGACCTGGCTGCTGGTCGGCGCGACCGGTGCGCTGATCCTCATCGGGACCGTGGTCAGCGGGGCCGGGCCGCACGCGGGCGACGCCCGGAAGGTGCACCGCATCCCGCTGGACTGGCAGGAGATCACCCAGCTGCACGTGGACTTCGTGTACATCGTGCTGGGCCTGAGCGCCGCCCTGTGGTTCACGCTGCGCGCCGTGAAGGCCCCGGCCGCGCTGCGCCGCCCCGTCGTCGAGTTCCTCGTCGTCCTGCTCCTTCAGGGCGTGATCGGCTACGTCCAGTACTTCACGCACCTGCCCGAAGTCGTCGTCGGCGTCCACATGTTCGGCTCCTGCCTGGTGCTGATCGCGGTGCAGCGGGTCCTGCTCTCCCAGCGCGAGCGCGCGGAGCTGCCCGCCCCGGTCGCGGCCCCCGCGCCGGCTCAGCCGGTCGCCGAGGCCGCGGCGTCCAGCCGGTAGACCCGGCGCGCGGTCCCGGCCGCGACGAGCGCGGCGATGCGCCGCGCCTCGGGCCGGGTGCAGACGCCGTCGGCGACCCACTCGGCCGCCAGCCGCGCCATGGCCCGTACGAACAGCCGGGCGCCGGTCACATACAGCTCGGGCAGCGCCCGCGCCCCGGTCGAGAACAGCAGCTTGCCGAACGGCGCCTCGCCGAGGGTCTCCCCCGGCCGCGGTCCGGCGTCCGCGTAGACGTGCGAGAAGGTCGCGGCCAGCTGGGCGGCGCGGCGGTGGTGCGGGCGGCTGGGCAGCAGCACCAGGTCGGTGCCTGCGCCCGCGGTGGCGTGCAGAAAGCCCGCGAGCGGCTGCGGGTCGGCGCAGTGCAGCTGTACGGGCAGGCCGGTCGCGACGGCGCTCCACAGCAGATGCTGAAGCAGCGCGGGGTCGGCCGGACGGGCGCGCGGAGTGCGTCCGCCGAGCCAGCGGTCCGCCGCGCGCCGCACCTCCCGGGGGTCCGGCGGGGTCTCGTCGCAGAAGGTGATGCCCAGGGCGAACGCGGTGGCGTGCTGGGCCGCGGAGTAGAGGGCCTCGGCGGTGTTGCCGATGAACGAGTCGACCGAGCCCGAGGTGTCCGCGATCTCTGCGGCCAGCGGCTCCAGCCGGATGACCTCGTGGACCGGGCCGTCCGCGGCCGCGGCCAGCTCGGCGGCCGAGGTGAGCTCGCCCGGCGACCCCGCCTCCAGCAGGAAGGTGCCGATGCCCGCGCCGCGCAGCAGCAGCCGCCCCGCGTGGTACGCGCCCAGCTCGCGCCGCCGGGCGAGATAGCGGACGGGGGCGCAGTGGGCCTCCAGGCCGAGCAGCGGGGGGCACCAGCGGCGTACGGCCAGGCCGGTCCAGCTGTCGAAGAAGGTGGTGCCCGCGGGGGCGGCGGCGCCGGAGCCCGCGGCGGCGGCGAGATGGGCCTCGAACGAGCCGAGGCCGAGCTCGGTGTGGAGGGTGCCGTGGCTGTGCTGGTCGATGAGCGGCGGCAGGACGCCGACCTCTGTTTCCGGGGAGGGGGCCAGGGCGTCCTCCGGGGCGGCCGAGGAGGCCGGGTCGGCCGAAGTGCCCGTCGCCTCGTCCGTCACCGCCGCCTCCTCGCCGTCGGGCATCGAAGGGCTTAACGGGCGAAACGGTGGTGAGGTGTCGCCAGGCCCGCCCCCGAGCGTGACCCGCCCCGGCCCACCCGGCAAGAGCGCCCCTCGGGGACGGGAGGGTTTCCCCTTCCCGACCCCGGGGCCAACCCCCCAGCCCCCACGCCCTCGCGGGCTCAGGGCCCCCGCCAGGCCGGGCCCCGGGGCCCTGCCGATATGCGGCTCCGCCGCGTGGGGGGCTCCGCCCCAGACCCCGGGGTCCAGGAGCAAAGCCCCTGCCACGCGGCGGAGCCGCACATCGACGCTGCGGGAAGGGGCGGGGCAGGGGAGAAAGGGCCGCCGCGGTGGGGGCTACGCGTTGGGCTGGCCGCCGAGTTGGATCCCGGCCATGCGGGTCCACTCGTACGGCCCCGTGCGTACCTTCGCGGCGAGCTCGCCCGCGAAGTCGTCGTGCAGGGTGATCCCCGCGGACTCCGCGGCGCGGCGGGCGGTGTCGTGGGACGGGGCGACCAGGGTGCCCCAGTCGCCGTTGGCCCCGACGAGGGCGACGCGGACGGTGCCGCGGCCGATGTGGGCGAGCTGGCCCTCGGCGCTGCCGCCGTGGTCCCGTGCGAAGGCCGTCATCTGGTGGGCGAGCCGCTTGACCTGCTTCTCGGCCTTGGCCGACGCGGCCTTGCCCGCGCGGCCCTCGGGCTCGGGCTCGGGCTCAAGCTCCGTCTGCGTGCTGTCTGCCATGAGACCGATGCTACCGGTCAGTAATCGGCACGGGAAGGGTGATCAGCGCAGGAAGGGGTCCACGGCGACGGCGGCGAACAGCAGCGACGCATAGGTGATGGACCAGTGGAACAGCCGCATCTCCTTGAGCGGCGCCCCCGTGATCCCAGCCTTGGCGCGCGCCTGAAGCGCATGCGCCTCCTTGAGCCAGAACGCGCCCAGCACCGCGGCCACGGTGGGGTAGAACCAGCCGGTGTAGCCGAGCGGCCAGAGCAGCAGCGAGACGACGACCATCACCCAGCTGTAGAGGACGATCTGCCGGGCGACCGCCTTGTTGCCCGCGACCACGGGCATCATCGGCACGCCCACGCGCGCGTAGTCCTCCTTCACCTTCATGGACAGCGGCCAGTAGTGCGGCGGCGTCCAGAAGAAGATGACGAGGAAGAGAATCACCGCGGCCCAGGAGAGCGAATTGGTGACGGCGGACCAGCCGATGAACACCGGCATACAGCCCGCGATGCCGCCCCACACGATGTTCTGCGCGGTACGCCGCTTGAGCAACATCGTGTAGACGACGACGTAGAAAACCAGCGCGCCGAGCGACAGAATCGCGGACAGCGGGTTGACCAGGAACCAGAACCAGGCCGTCGACCCGATCGCGAGCGCGAAGGCGAAGACCAGGCACTCGGCCGGCGAGACCATGCCGGTCACCAGCGGGCGTTGCGAGGTGCGGTCCATGAGCGCGTCGATGTCGCGGTCGTAATACATATTGAACGCGCCCGCGCCACCGGCCGACAGATAGCCGCCGATACAGGTGGCGAGCACCAGCCACAGATCCGGGACGCCCTGGGCGGCCAGGAACATCACCGGCACCGTTGTCATCAGCAGCAACTCGATGACACGCGGCTTGGTCAGTGCCACGAACGCCTTGACGCGGGCACCGAGCGGCCGGCGGCTCCGGCTCGAATCGAGCACCCCCGCAGGACGGGAATCGACGGCCGTCACGCACACCCCTGGTAGAAGGCAAGAACAAGCAAGCACCGGACATGAAGAGCCGGTAAAGACTTGCGCGTACCACGCCACTCTAGACGTTGGGGATACGCCGCCCGCCGCCGGGGTCGGCTCGTGTTCGCGGAGCTCGCGGCCTCCGGGGGAATGCCGCATCTCCGGCATTCGTTCCCCGTATGCCGGGTACTCGCTCGAAAAGATGACCGTTGTTCCAGGGGTAGGCTCGACAAAGCCGGTGCGCATGTCGCCGGATATCGACATTGTGGAGAGGAGCCCTGACTCAGGGTGAGCACGAAGCCGACTACCACAGATCTCGAGTGGACCGATGTGGACCAGCGCGCCGTGGACACGGCCCGCGTCCTGGCCGCGGATGCCGTACAGAAGGTCGGCAACGGCCACCCCGGTACCGCCATGAGCCTGGCCCCCGCCGCGTACCTCTTCTTCCAGAAGCTGATGCGGCACGACCCCTCCGACACCGGATGGGTGGGCCGTGACCGGTTCGTCCTCTCCCCCGGTCACACCTCGCTGACCCTCTACATCCAGTTGTACCTGGGTGGGTTCGGCCTGGAGCTGGAGGACCTGGAGTCGTTCCGCACCTGGGGCTCGCTGACCCCGGGCCACCCGGAGCACGGCCACACCACCGGGGTCGAGACCACCACCGGTCCGCTGGGCCAGGGCGTCGGCAACGCGGTGGGCATGGCGATGGCCGCCCGCTACGAGCGCGGTCTGTTCGACCCGGAGGCGCCTGCGGGCACCTCCCCCTTCGACCACACCATCTGGGCGATCGTCTCCGACGGCGACCTGGAGGAGGGCATCTCCGCGGAGGCCTCCTCGCTGGCGGGCCACCAGAAGCTCGGCAATCTGATCGCGGTGTACGACGACAACCACATCTCGATCGAGGGCGACACCGCGACCGCCTTCTCCGAGGATGTGCTGAAGCGGTACGAGGCGTACGGCTGGCATGTGCAGCGCGTCGAGCAGGCGCCCAACGGCGACTTCGACGTCCAGGCGCTGTACGCGGCGCTCAAGGCGGCGAAGGCCGAGACCGAGCGCCCCTCGATCATCGCCACCCGCACGATCATCGCCTGGCCCGCCCCGCACGCGCAGAACACCGAGGCCGCCCACGGCTCGGCGCTCGGCGCCGACGAGGTCGCCGCCACCAAGCGCGTCCTCGGCTTCGACCCCGAGCAGAACTTCGAGGTGGAGGAGCGAGTCATCGCCCACACCCGCGGTCTGCTCGACCGGGGCCGCGAGGCCCACGCCGCCTGGGACAAGAAGTTCCAGGAGTGGCGGGACAACAACCCCGAGCGCGCCGCCGAGTTCGACCGGATCAGCGCCGGTGAGCTGCCCGCGGGCTGGGACAAGGCGATCCCGGTCTTCGAGCCCGGCAAGGACGTGGCCACCCGCAAGGCCTCCGGCCAGGCGCTCAAGGCGCTCGGCGGGGTGCTCCCCGAGCTGTGGGGCGGCTCGGCCGACCTCGCGGGTTCGAACCTCACCACCATCGACGCGTCCTCGTCCTTCCTCCCGAAGGACAACCCGCTCCCGGAGGCCGACCCGTACGGCCGCACGGTGCACTTCGGCATCCGCGAGCACGCCATGGGCTCGACCATGAACGGCATCGCGCTGCACGGCAACACCCGTATCTACGGCGGCACCTTCCTGGTGTTCTCCGACTACATGCGCCCCGCCGTCCGGCTCGCCGCGCTGATGAAGCTCCCCGTCACCTATGTGTGGACGCATGACTCCATCGGTCTGGGCGAGGACGGCCCGACCCATCAGCCGGTCGAGCACCTGAGCGCGCTGCGCGCCATCCCGGGCCTGAACATCGTGCGCCCGGCCGACGCCAACGAGACCGCCATCGCCTGGCGCGAGATCACCCGCCGCCACACGGAGCAGCCGGCCCCGCACGGCCTCGCGCTGACCCGGCAGAACGTGCCGACGTACGACGTCAACGAGGACGCGGCCAAGGGTGGGTATGTCCTGGCGGAGGCCGAAGGCCCCGAAGGGAAGAGCAGTGCCCCGCAGGTGATCCTCATCGGCACCGGGTCCGAGGTGCAGCTCGCAGTCGAGGCGCGCGAGCAGCTTCAGGCCGCGGGCGTCCCGACCCGCGTGGTCTCGATGCCCTCGGTCGAGTGGTTCGACGAGCAGGACCAGGCGTACCGGGACAGCGTTCTGCCGCCGTCCGTGAAGGCCCGTGTGGCCGTCGAGGCGGGGATCGGCCTGACGTGGTACCGCTTCGTGGGTGACGCCGGCCGCATCGTCTCGCTGGAGCACTTCGGCGCCTCCGCCGACTACAAGGTGCTCTACCGGGAGTTCGGCCTGACCGCGGAGGCCGTTGTCACCGCCGCCCGCGAGTCGCTTGAGACCGCCGGGCGCTGACGCCGTATACGAACCTGTAGCGACGAGTAGGAGATGCAAACCCGATGACAGACGCACTCAAGCGGCTGGCCGACGAAGGCGTCGCGGTCTGGCTCGACGACCTTTCGCGCAAGCGCATCACATCCGGCAATCTGGCCGAGCTGATCGACCAGAGCCATGTGGTGGGCGTGACCACCAACCCGTCGATCTTCCAGAAGGCGATCGCCGGCGGTGACGGCTACCAGCAGCAGGTGGCCGACCTCGCGACCCGCAAGGTCACCGTCGACGAGGCCGTACGCATGATCACCACGGCGGACGTCCGGGACGCCGCCGACATCCTGCGCCCGGTGTACGACGCGACCGGCGGCCAGGACGGCCGGGTCTCCATCGAGGTGGACCCGCGCCTGGCGCACAACACGGCCGCCACCATCGCCGAGGCCAAGCAGCTGGCCTGGCTGGTGGACCGGCCCAACACCTTCATCAAGATCCCGGCCACCCGGGCGGGCCTCCCCGCGATCACCGAGGTGATCGGGCTCGGCATCAGCGTCAACGTCACGCTGATCTTCTCGCTGGAGCGCTACCGCGAGGTCATGGACGCCTTCCTGGCCGGCCTGGAGAAGGCCAAGGCCGCGGGGCTCGACCTCCAGAAGATCCACTCGGTGGCGTCCTTCTTCGTGTCCCGCGTGGACACCGAGATCGACAAGCGCCTCGACAAGCTGGGCACCGACGAGGCCAAGGCGCTGCGCGGCAAGGCCGCCCTGGCCAACGCCCGCCTCGCGTACCAGGCGTACGAGGAGGTGTTCGGCTCGCACGACAAGTCGACCGCGCCGTCCGAGCGCTGGGCCGCCCTGGACCGGGCCAACGCCAACAAGCAGCGCCCGCTGTGGGCCTCCACCGGCGTCAAGGACCCGGCCTACAAGGACACGCTCTACGTGGACGACCTGGTCGCCCCGGGCACGGTGAACACCATGCCGGAGGCCACGCTGGAGGCCGTCGCCGACCACGGCGGGATCACCGGTGACACGGTGCGTGGTACATACGAGCAGGCCAAGGCCGATCTCGACGCGCTCACAGGCGTCGGAATCTCGTACGATGACGTTGTACAGCTCCTCGAGGACGAGGGCGTCGAGAAGTTCGAGGCGTCCTGGAACGACCTGCTGAAGTCCACTGAGGCGGAGCTGGGCCGCCTCGCTCCTTCGGAGGCGTGAGAGATCTTGTCACTTTCCACGAGCGGAGCCAATCCGCTGCGTGACCCCCGGGACCGGCGGCTTCCGCGCATCGCGGGGCCGTCGGGCCTGGTCATCTTCGGCGTCACGGGCGACTTGTCCCGCAAGAAGCTGATGCCGGCCGTCTACGACCTGGCCAACCGTGGCCTGCTGCCGCCGGGCTTCTCGCTCGTCGGCTTCGCCCGCCGCGACTGGGAGAACGAGGACTTCGCCCAGGTCGTCCACGACGCGGTCAAGGAACACGCCAGGACCCCCTTCCGTGAGGAGGTCTGGCAGCAGCTCGCCGAGGGCTTCCGCTTCGTGCCCGGCGAGTTCTCCGACGACGAGGCGTTCGAAAAGCTGCGGGGGACGATCGAGGAGCTGGACAAGGCGCGCGGCACGGGCGGCAACTTCGCCTTCTATCTGTCGGTCCCGCCGAAATTCTTCCCCTCCGTCGTCCAGCAGCTCAAGAAGCACGGACTGTCCTCCGGGCCCGGCGACTCCTGGCGGCGCGCCGTCATCGAGAAGCCCTTCGGCCATGACCTGACCAGCGCCCAGGAGCTCAACCAGGTCGTCCACGACGTCTTCCGGCCGGGCGACGTCTTCCGGATCGATCACTACCTGGGCAAGGAGACGGTCCAGAACATCCTGGCGCTGCGCTTCGCCAACACCATGTTCGAGCCGCTGTGGAACCGCTCGTACGTCGATCACGTACAGATCACCATGGCCGAGGACATCGGCATCGGCGGCCGGGCCGGCTACTACGACGGCATCGGCGCGGCGCGCGACGTCATCCAGAACCATCTGCTTCAGCTGCTCGCGCTGACCGCCATGGAGGAGCCCTCCTCCTTCGACGCCACCGCGCTGGTCACCGAGAAGCTGAAGGCGCTCAAGGCCGTCAAGCTGCCGAAGGAGCTGGGCAAGCACACCGTGCGCGGCCAGTACTCCCACGGCTGGCAGGGCGGCCAGGAGGTGCTGGGCTACCTGGAGGAGGAGGGCATCGACTCCAACTCCAACACCGACACCTATGCCGCGATCAAGCTGGAGATCGACAACCGCCGCTGGGCGGGCGTGCCCTTCTACCTGCGCGCGGGCAAGCGGCTCGGGCGGCGGGTCACCGAGATCGCGGTGGTCTTCCAGCGCGCCCCGCACTCCCCCTTCGACACCACCGACACCCAGGAGCTCGGGGAGAACGCCCTGGTCATCCGGGTACAGCCGGACGAGGGCGTCACCATCCGGTTCGGCTCCAAGGTGCCCGGCACCTCCATGGAGATCCGGGACGTGACGATGGACTTCGCCTACGGCGAGTCCTTCACCGAGTCCAGCCCCGAGGCCTACGAGCGGCTGCTGCTCGATGTCCTGCTCGGCGATGCCAACCTGTTCCCCCGCCACCAGGAGGTGGAGGAGTCCTGGCGGATCCTCGATCCCGTCGAGGACTACTGGGACCAGCACGGCAAGCCCGAGCAGTACACGGCGGGCACCTGGGGGCCGAAGGCGGCGGACGAGATGCTCGCACGAGACGGACGGAGCTGGCGCCGGCCATGAACATCGATCTCACCGACACCACGTCCAGCCAGATCAACGCTGCTCTGGTCCAGGCGCGGAGGGCGGCGGGGATACCGGCCGTGGGCATGGTGCTCACCCTTGTCATCGTCACCGACGAGGGCAATCACTACGACGCGCTGAAGGCCGCGAGCGACGCGTCCAAGGAACATCCCTCACGCATCCTGGTCGTCATCAAGCGGCCGGGGCGCTCACCGCGCGACCGCAAGGTGGCCCGGCTGGACGCGGAGGTGCGGGTCGCCGGCGAGAGCGGCACCGGCGAGACGGTGCTGCTGCGGCTCTACGGCGAGCTCGCGGCCCACGCCCAGTCGGTGGTGCTGCCGCTGCTGCTGCCGGACGCCCCGGTGGTGGTGTGGTGGCCGGACGACGCTCCGGAGCACCCCAGCGAGGACCTGCTGGGCCAGCTGGCGGCCCGCCGGATCACCGACGCCCAGGCCACCGAGGACCCGGTGAGCACGCTCGGGCTGCGGGCCAGGACCTACACCCCGGGCGACACCGACCTGGCCTGGACGCGCATCACTCCGTGGCGCAGCGTGCTGGCCGCGGCGCTGGACCAGAAGCACTCGACGATCACCTCCGCGGTGGTCGAGGGTGAGGCGTACAACCCGAGCGGCGAGCTGCTGGCACTGTGGCTCGCCGAGCGGCTGCGGGTCCCGGTGCACCGGCAGGTCTCGGACGGCCCCGGGCTGACCGCGGTGCGGCTGGAGACGGCCGACGGCACGATCTGCCTGGACCGGGCGAACGGCTCGCTGGCCGAGCTGGCGATGCCGGGGCAGCCGGACCGGCATGTCGCGCTCCAGCGGCGGGACAAGTCGGAGCTGATAGCGGAGGAGCTGCGCCGTCTCGACCCGGACGAGATGTACGCCTCAGCGGTGAAGTTCGGGGCGAGCCGGCTCGGCAAGGGCGTGATGGGCTCGGCCCCCGAGCCGTCGGCGGCGCGGACCGGATCCGCTGCCGGATCCGGCTCGGGCTCCGGCTCGGGCTCCGGTGGCGGCAAGGCCGGCGCCGAGGCCCGTCCGGAGGCACCGCGTCCGGTGCCCAAGGCCCCCCCGGCGAAGCCGGGCGACTCCGGCTCCGGCTCCGGCGGCAAGGCCACCGGCAAGGCGGCGTCGTGACCGCTCCGCAGGTGGTCGTCCACCGCGACAAGGAGCTGATGGCGCAGGCCGCGGCGGCCCGGCTGATCACCAAGGTGGTGGACGCCCAGTCCGCCCGCGGCTCCGCGTCGGTCGTGCTGACCGGCGGGCGCAACGGCAACGGCCTGCTGGCCGCGCTCGCCGAGGCGCCCGCCCGGGACGCGGTGGACTGGTCGCGGCTCGACCTGTGGTGGGGCGACGAGCGGTTCCTGCCGGACGGCCACCCGGACCGCAATGTCACCCAGGCGCGGGAGGCGCTGCTGGACTCGGTGGGTCTGGACCCGGCCCGGGTGCACGCGATGCCGGCCTCCGACGGCCCGTGGGGCAGCGATGTGGAGGCGGCCGCGGAGGCGTACGCCGAGGAGCTGGCCCGCGCCGCGCGGCCGGAGAACCACGGCGCGGCGCCGTCCTTCGACGTGCTGCTGCTGGGCGTGGGCCCGGACACGCATGTGGCCTCGCTCTTCCCGGAGCTGCCCGCCGTGCGGGAGACGGAGCGGACAGTGGTGGCGGTGCGCGGCGCGCCCAAGCCCCCGCCCACCCGGGTCAGTCTGACCCTGCCCGCGATCCGCGCGGCGCAGGAGGTCTGGCTGTTGGCGGCGGGCGAGGACAAGGCCAAGGCGGTGACGATCGCGCTGTCGGGCGCCGGGGAGATCCAGGCCCCGGCCGCGGGTGCGTACGGCCGCCGTCGCACGCTGTGGCTGCTGGACCGGGCCGCCGCGGCGGGCCTGCCGCGCGAGCTGTACCCCCCGGCGTCGCCCTGACCGGAGGCGAGCCCTTGCACAACCGACGGGCCGGACCGGGCCCACCCCGTGTGAGCGGGGCGAGCCCGGCCGGCCCGTCCGGCGTGTGCGGCTCTTTGTGTGTGCTCGGCTTGTGTGTGCTCGGCGTCCTCAGCGGCCGCGCAGCGAGCGGTAGGTGGCGACCAGCCCGGCCGTGGAGGGGTCGAGACCCGGCACCTCGGCCCCCTCGGTGAGCGCGGGCTCGACGCGCTTGGCGAGGACCTTGCCGAGCTCCACCCCCCACTGGTCGAAGGAGTCGATGTTCCAGACGGCTCCCTGGACGAACACCTTGTGCTCGTACAGCGCGATCAGCTGACCGAGCACCGAGGGGCTCAGCTCGGCGGCCAGGATCGTGGTCGTGGGGCGGTTGCCGCGGAAGGTCTTGTGCGGCACCAGCTCCGGTGCCACCCCCTCGGCGGCCACCTCCTCCGACGTCTTGCCGAAGGCCAGCGCCTGGCCCTGGGCGAAGAGGTTGGCCATCAGCAGGTCGTGCTGGGCGGCGAGCTTGGGGCTCAGGTCGGCCACCGGGTTGGCGAAGCCGATCAGATCGGCCGGGATCGTCTTGGTGCCCTGGTGGAGCAGCTGATAGTAGGCGTGCTGGCCGTTGGTGCCGGGCGTGCCCCAGACCACCGGGCCGGTCTGCCAGCTCACCGGCCGGCCCTCGCGGTCCACCGACTTGCCGTTGGACTCCATGTCGAGCTGCTGGAGATAAGCGGGGAACTTGGACAGGTAGTGCGAGTACGGCAGCACGGCGTGCGACTGCGCGTCGAAGAACTGCCCGTACCAGATGCCCAGCAGCCCGAGCAGCATCGGGGCGTTCTCCTCCGGCGGGGCACAGCGGAAGTGCTCGTCGACGAGGTGGAAGCCGGCCAGCATCTCGCGGAAGTGGTCCTGGCCGATGGCGACCATCAGGGACAGGCCGATGGCCGAGTCGAAGGAGTAGCGCCCGCCGACCCAGTCCCAGAACTCGAACATGTTGTCGGTGTTGATGCCGAACTCGGCGACCTTCTCCGCATTGGTCGACAGCGCCACGAAGTGCTTGGCGACCGCTTCCTGACCCGCGCCGAGACCGCTCAGCAGCCAGCGGCGGGCGGAGGTGGCGTTGGTGATGGTCTCGATGGTGGTGAAGGTCTTCGAGGCGACGATGAACAGCGTCTCGGCCGGGTCCAGGCCGCGCAGCGCCTCATGCAGATCCGCCCCGTCGACATTGGAGACGAAGCGGAACTCCAACTCGCGGTGGGTGTAGGCGCGCAGCGCCTCGAACGCCATCGCCGGGCCCAGGTCGGAGCCGCCGATGCCGATGTTGACGATGTTCTTGATGCGCTCGCCGGTGTGGCCCCGCCACTCCCCCGAGTGGATCCGGTCGACGAATGTGCCCATCTTGGTGAGCACCGCGTGGATTTCCGCGACGACGTCCTTGCCGTCGGACTCGATTTCGGCGGAGTGGGGCGCGCGCAGCGCGACATGCAGCACCGACCGGTCCTCGGTGGTGTTGATCTTCTCGCCCCGGAACATGGCGTCCCGCAGCTGGGTCACGCCGGTCGCCGTGGCCAGCTCCCGCAGCAGCCGCAGGGTCTCGTCGGTCACCAGGTGCTTGGAGTAGTCCAGATGGAGGTCGCCGACCTGAACGGTGAACCGCTCGGCGCGGCCGGGGTCCTGGGCGAACAGCTCGCGCAGATGTGTGTCGCCCAGCTCCTGGCGGTGTGCGGCCAGTGCGTTCCACTCTGGCAGCTGGTCGAGTCTGCTGCGGCCGTCTGCGTTCATCTCGGAATCAGCCCACTTCTTGTCGGTGCCTGGCCCCCGTGCCCCCAACCTAGTTGATCGGGGCCCGTATCCCCGGGACGAGGGCCACCAGGCCGCCGGCGAAGAGCACGGCGGCCGCCAGCGCCGGGGTGTTCAGCCCCCACGCCGCGGCGATGACCCCGCCGAGCAGGGCGCCGAGCGGGCTGCCGGCGATCGACAGGGTGCGGAAGGCGGCGCTGACCCGGCCCAGCATCTCGGCCGGGCTGCGCTGCTGCATCATCGTCACCTCCGTGACGTTCCAGATGATCCCGGCGAAGCCGAAGACGCCGAGGGCGGCCACGGCGGCCGGCAGCGTGCGGATCGTGCCCAGGGCGAGCAGGGCGGCGATCTGGACGAGGCCGCACACCATGATCGTGGGGGCGCGGCCCAGCCGCTCCGCCACCCGCGCGGCCACCAGCCCGCCCGTGACGCTGCCGATCCCGTACGCCGTGATGACGGCCGCGTAACCGCCGTCCCCTGCGCCCAGCCATCCGGTGATGTGCAGCACCAGCGTGGCGATGAGGGCGCCGATGCCGATATTGCACAGCGTGGTCGACACGCACAGCGCCCGCAGCAGCCGGTCCCGCCACAGCACCTTGATGCCCTCAACCATGTCCCGGCGGATCGTGCGCCCCGGCGCCCGGGGCTCCCGCCGCGGCTCCCGCGCGCCCCCGCCCAGCGAGGCGACCAGCGCGGCGGCGGCGAAATACGTGACCGCGTCGGCTATGTACGGCATCGCGATGCCGAGGCCCAGGGCCACCGGTACCAGCGGCGCGCCCACGAACCGGCCCATGACCTCCTGCCCGGTCATCAGCCTGGCGTTGGCCCGGCTCAGGGCCTCCCCGGGCACCACGGACGGCAGCAGGGCCGTGGCGGCGTTGTCGAAGAGGGTTTGCAGGGTGGTCAGCGCGAAGGCCAGGGCGAGCAGCAGGCCGATCGAGGCATGTCCCAGCCATACGGCGACGGCGAACGCGGCCATCAGCACCCCGCGCGCCGCGTCGACCGCCCACATCGCCCGCCGCTGGTCCACCCGGTCGGCGATGGCCCCGCCGAGCAGCCCGAACAGCAGCCACGGCAGAAATCCGCAGGCGGTCACCAGCGCGACCAGCACCGCGGAGTCGGTCAGCGAGACGGCCAGCAGCGGAAGCGCCGCCCCGCGCAGCGCGTCCCCGAACCGGGACACCACCGCGGCCCCCCACAACCGCCCGAAGCCGCCCCGCCAGGCAAGCGGCACGGACCGCCCGGCAGCCTGCTCGTCCGCCTCCACCGTGGCCATGACGCCCCCTCCCGACCCGCACGGCACCTCACGTCACGACCGTAGCCCCCACCACTGACAACGGCCCGGCCGCGCACCCCCGTCAGAGGTGCCCGGCCGGGCCGTCGTACGTGCGTCGTCCCGCCTGTCGCTCAGATCTCGCCGCGAAGCTTGGCGAGAGCCTCGGCGAGGATCGCCTCGCCGTCGGCGTCGCTCCGCCGCTCCCGCACATACGCCAGATGCGTCTTGTACGGCTCGGTGCGCGGCGGGTCCGGCGGGCTGTCCCGGTCCTTGCCGGCCGGGAAGCCGCAGCGGGGGCAGTCCCAAGTGTCCGGGATCTGCGCGTCGCTGGC
This sequence comes from Streptomyces sp. NPDC097640, assembly GCF_040302705.1. Classification (NCBI taxonomy): domain Bacteria; kingdom Bacillati; phylum Actinomycetota; class Actinomycetes; order Kitasatosporales; family Streptomycetaceae; genus Streptomyces; species Streptomyces sp. NPDC097640. Next base: position 159,131 of record NZ_JBEOSB010000013.1, on the reverse strand, counting down.
GAAGCTCGGCACAGTCTCGTGCCCATTCGAGCACCAGAAGGAAATGCGCAGCCGAGGCGCCGATTCGCCTCGCTCCGCTTCTCCCATCGGCCCCGCTCCGACCCGACTTCCACGGATCGCGTTGCCACTTGCCACGGTCGTAACTCCCTGCGTGATGGTGCCGCGAAGCATTGGTAGGCAGCTCCGCTGCCGGGCGCCCCAGTCTACGTAAGGCCCAACGCGCGTCCAGTAGGAGGAGTTACACCGCCTCCTGCCTTCGGCCGGGAGGTGCCCCCGAGGACGCAGACCCATGATAAGCCGCGCTCACGACGGTGCGTCAGCTATCGGCTCAATCGAGCTTCATCAGCAGGCCGAGCACCACGATGCAGACGAACCACAGCAGGCCGACGACGATGGTGATCCGGTCCAGGTTGCGCTCGGCGACCGAGGAGCCGCCCACGGACGACTGCATGCCACCACCGAACATGTCGGACAGACCTCCGCCCTTCCCCTTGTGCATGAGCACCAGCATCATCAGCAGGAGGCTGAAGATGATGAGGGCGATCGAGAACCCCATGACCACGGCTGGAACCAACTCTCTCGGGCTTGGACGGGACGGTAGGGAACGGGGGCCGGGTGGTGACGCGCACCACCTCGACCCCCGCCAGGGTACGCCGAGTGACCTGCTACGGCCTACTCACCGTCCTGCTCACTGGTCGCGGAACCGGACGATCTTGACGAACTCGTCCGCGTCCAGGCAGGCGCCGCCGACCAGCGCGCCGTCCACGTCCGGCTGCGCCATGATCGCCGCGACGTTCCCGGACTTCACCGAGCCGCCGTACTGGATCCTGACCTTGCCGGCCAGCTCCTGGCTGTACAGCTCGGCCAGGCGGCCCCGGATCGCCCCGCAGACCTCCTGGGCGTCCTCGGGGGTGGCCACCTCGCCGGTGCCGATGGCCCAGACCGGCTCGTAGGCGATCACGATCCGCTCGGCCTGCTCGGCCGGGACGTCCTTGAGGCCCCCGTCGACCTGCGCGAGCGTGTGCGCGACCTGGTTGCCCGCCTTGCGCACCTCCAGGCCCTCACCGACGCACAGGATGGGGGTGATGTCGTTCTTGAAGGCGGCCTTGACCTTGGCGTTGCACAGCTCGTCGGTCTCGTTGTGGTACTGGCGCCGCTCGGAGTGACCGACGGCCACATAGGAGCAGCGCAGCTTGGCCAGCATCGCGCCGGAGATCTCCCCGGTGTACGCGCCGGAGTCGTGCGCCGAGATGTCCTGGGCGCCGTACTTGAGCTTCAGCTTGTCGTGCTCGACCAGGGTCTGAAGGGTCCGGAGGTCCGTGAACGGCGCCAGGACCGCGGCCTCGACGTCCTCGTAGTCCTTGTCGGTGAGCGAGAAGGTGATCTTCTGGACGTGGGCGATGGCCTCGAGGTGGTTGAGGTTCATCTTCCAGTTGCCCGCGATCAGCGGGGTGCGGTCACTCACGGTGTTCAGTCCTCCAGTGCTGCCAGGCCGGGGAGCGTCTTGCCCTCGAGGTATTCGAGGCTCGCTCCGCCGCCGGTCGAGATGTGGCCGAAAGCATTCTCGTCGAAGCCCAGGATCCGCACGGCGGCCGCGGAGTCGCCGCCGCCCACCACGGTGAAGGCCGGGCTCTCGACCAGCGCCTGGGCGACGGCCTTGGTGCCCGCGGCGAAATCGGGGTGCTCGAAGACGCCCATCGGGCCGTTCCAGAAGACGGTGGCCGCGTCGGCCAGCTTCGAGGCGTACAGCTCGCAGGTCGCCGGGCCGATGTCCAGACCCATCTGGCCGGCCGGCATCTCCGCGGCGGACACGGTCTGGGGGTGCGCCGGGGCCTTCGTCTTCAGATCCGGGAACTCGCCGGCCACCAGGACGTCGACGGGGAGCACGAACTCCACGCCGCGCTCCTTGGCGCGCGCCAGGTACTCCTGGACGGCCGGGATCTGGTCCTCCTGAAGCAGCGAGTTGCCGATCTCATGGCCCTGGGCCTTGAGGAAGGTGTACGCCATGCCGCCGCCGATGAGGATGCGGTCGGCCCGCTCCAGGAGGTGGTCGATGACGCCGAGCTTGTCGGACACCTTGGCGCCGCCGAGGACCACCGCGTACGGGCGCTTCACGTCGTCGGTGAGCTGCTTGAGAACGTTCAGCTCGGAGGCGATCAGATGGCCCGCGGCGTGCGGCAGCCGCGCCGGAAGGTCGTACACCGAGGCGTGCTTGCGGTGCACCGCGCCGAAGCCGTCGCCCACATAGACGTCCGCGAGAGCGGCGAGCTGATCGGCGAAGGCGCCGCGCTCGGCGTCGTCCTTGCTGGTCTCACCGGCGTTGAAGCGCAGATTCTCCAGCAGTGCCACATCGCCGTCACCGAGCCCGGCCACGGCCTGCCGGGCGCCGTCCCCGACCGTGTCGGTCGCGAAGACGACCTCCTTGCCGAGGAGTTCACCGAGCCGCCGGGCGACCGGGGCGAGCGAGAAGCGGGGGTCCGGCGCGCCCTTGGGCCGGCCCAGGTGGGAGGCGACGATCACCTTGGCGCCCGACTTCACGAGCCCGGCGATGGTCGGCACGGCGGCGCGGATGCGGCCGTCGTCGGTGATCGTCCCGCCGTCGAGCGGGACGTTCAGATCGGCGCGGACGAAGACCCGCTTCCCGCCGACCTGAAGATCGTCAATCGTCTTCACTGAGGACTCCTAGTTCATGGGAACAGGGCCCGTACGACAGTGTCGTACCGGGCCCTGTCCTGGCTCATCGCGGCAGCGGTCAGAGCTGGTTGCCGACGAAGACGGTCAGGTCGACGAGGCGGTTCGAGTAGCCCCACTCGTTGTCGTACCAACCGATGATCTTGACCTGCTTGCCCTGGGCCATGGTCAGCGAGGAGTCGAAGGTGCAGGAGGCCGGCCAGTTGACGATGTCCGAGGAGACGATCTCGTCCTCGGTGTACTCGAGGATGCCCTTGAGCTGGCCCTCGGCGGCCTTCTGGAAGGCGGTGTTGACCTCGTCCCTGGTGACCTCGCGGTCCAGCTCGACCACCAGGTCGGTGACCGAGCCGGTGGGCACCGGGACGCGCATGGCGATGCCGTCCAGCTTGCCCTTGAGCTGCGGGAGCACCAGCGCGGTGGCCTTCGCCGCACCGGTCGAGGTCGGGATGATGTTCTCCGCGGCGGCCCGCGCGCGGCGCAGGTCCTTGTGCGGGAAGTCCAGGATGCGCTGGTCGTTGGTGTACGCGTGCACCGTGGTCATCAGGCCCTTGGTGATGCCGAAGGCCTCGTCGAGGACCTTGGCCATCGGGGCGACACAGTTGGTGGTGCAGGACGCGTTGGAGATGACGTGATGGTTGGCGGCGTCGTACTTGTCCTGGTTGACGCCCATCACGATGGTGATGTCCTCGCCCTTGGCGGGCGCGGAGATCAGGACCTTCTTGGCGCCGGCGGCCAGGTGCTTCGCCGCGTCCTCGCGCTTGGTGAAGATGCCCGTCGACTCGATGACGATGTCGGCGCCGAGCTCCGCCCAGGGCAGCTTGGCCGGGTCCCGCTCGGCGAACGTCTTGAACGTCTGGTTGCCGACGGTGATGGTGTCGTCGGTGTGGCTGACCGCCTGCTTCAGCCGACCCAGGATGGTGTCGTACTTCAGCAGGTGGACGAGAGTGGCGTTGTCGGTCAGGTCGTTGACACCGACGATCTCGATGTCCGCACCCTGGTCCAGGAGCGCGCGGAAGTAGTTGCGTCCGATGCGGCCGAAGCCGTTGATGCCTACGCGGATCGTCACGAACCGATCTCCTCGTTGGTGTGCCGGTATGGACGCCGGCGAGCCTTATTGGATGTCCCCGACCGGATCCGACCCTACCGCTATCACGGGACGTACGTGACATTGGCACCGGCGGCCCACGTCCACTGAAAAGTGGTACGGACCGCCGGCTTCGGTTCGCCTATGAGGCACTTTCCGTCACAGCTGGTCAACGCCGCAGCGCACGCAGCGCAATTGCGCCACAAGCCACATATGGCTTGAAGGGCAACGGGACGCCCCCGGCTTCGCGGTGGAAGCCGGGGGCGCGAGAGGTCTGTCGTACGGGCGGTCGGTCCGCCCGGCCGGGGTGGTCAGCCGACCATACCCTCGGCCATCTCCTCGGTCAGGCTGGACTCGGTGCCGGGGATCCCCAGGTCCTGGGCGCGCTTGTCCGCCATGGCCAGCAGGCGGCGGATGCGGCCCGCGACCGCGTCCTTGGTCAGCGGCGGGTCGGCGAGCGCGCCCAGCTCCTCCAGGGAGGCCTGCTTGTGCTCCATGCGCAGCCGGCCGGCCGCGGCCAGGTGCTCGGGCACCTCTTCGCCCAGGATCTCCAGCGCGCGCTGCACCCGGGCCCCTGCGGCGACGGCGGCGCGGGCCGAGCGGCGCAGGTTGGCGTCGTCGAAGTTGGCGAGCCGGTTGGCGGTGGCGCGGACCTCGCGGCGCATCCGCCGCTCCTCCCACGCGAGCACCGACTCATGGGCGCCGAGCCGCGTCAACAGCGCGCCGATGGCGTCACCGTCACGGACGACAACGCGGTCAACACCGCGCACCTCCCGCGCCTTGGCGGCGATCTGGAGCCGGCGCGCGGCGCCGACCAGCGCGAGCGCGGCCTCGGGGCCGGGGCAGGTCACCTCCAGCGAGGAGGAGCGGCCGGGCTCGGTGAGCGAGCCGTGGGCGAGGAAGGCCCCCCGCCAGGCGGCCTCGGCGTCACAGGTGGCACCCGAGACGACCTGCGGCGGCAGCCCGCGGATCGGCCGGCCGCGACCGTCGACCAGCCCGGTCTGCCGGGCCAGCTGATCACCGCCCGCCACCACCCGCACCACGTAGCGGCTGCCGCGGCGCAGCCCGCCGGGGGCCATCACCACCAGGTCGGAGGAGTGCCCGAAGATCTCCAGGATGTCTTTGCGCACTCTTCGGGCCGCGATGCCCGTATCCAGCTCAGCCTCGATCACGATGCGCCCGCTGACCAGGTGCAGCCCGCCCGCGAACCGCAGGATCGCCGAGACCTCCGCTTTCCGGCAGCAGGTGCGGGTGACGGGGAGCCGGGAGATTTCGTCCTTCACCGCTGCCGTCATCGCCATGGGCCGATCCTTCCATGCATCCGAAAAATACGGTCGTACGCGGCCGCCAGAAGCTCCGGGTCGTGCTTCGGGGAGCCGTCGGGCCTGGCCACCGGCGCCAGCTCGACCGTGCCGCCCAGCCGCTTCGCGGCGTCGCACAGACTGCCCTGGTCGGGGACGGCGGCCTGGTCGGCCAGCACCACGTCGAAGGCGAGTTTAGGGGCGTGTCGGGCCAAAACCTCCAAATGACGCTGCGGGGAGAAGCCGTCGGTTTCACCGGGCTGGGGGGCCAGGTTCAGCGACAGGACCCTTCGGGCCTTGGTCTCGGTGAGCGCCTCCAGCAGCTCGGGGACCAGCAGATGCGGGATCACGGAGGAGAACCAGGAGCCGGGGCCCAGAACCACCCAGTCGGCGTCAAGGACCGCCTCGACGGCCTCGGGGACGGCCGGCGGGTCATGCGGCACCAGGTGGACCGACTGCACCTCGCCGGGGGTGAGCGCGACGGTGGCCTGCCCGCGGACCGTGGTCACCTCGTCCGGGCTGCCCGGGTCATGGCCGCGGACGAACGCCTGGAGCTCCAGCGGGACCGCCGACATGGGCAGCACCCGGCCGTGCGCGCCCAGCAGCTTGCCGACCAGGTCCAGCGCCTTGACGTGGTCGCCCAGCTGCTCCCAGAGGGCGACGATCAGCAGATTGCCGACCGCGTGGCCGTGCAGCTCGCCCTCGCTGATGAAGCGGTGCTGGATGACCCGGGCCCAGGTCTGGCCCCAGTCGTCGTCGCCGCACAGCGCGGCCAGCGCCTTGCGCAGATCGCCGGGCGGCAGCACGTCCAGCTCGTCGCGCAGCCGCCCGCTGGAGCCCCCGTCGTCGGCGACGGTGACGACGGCGGTCAGATCGCCGGTGATCCGGCGCAGGGCGGCGAGCGAGGCGGACAGCCCCATCCCGCCGCCGAGCGCGACCACCTTGGGCTGCGCTCCTCTGCTGGTACGGGATCCGACCAGCCGCCGCAGCCGTCTGGTCCTGATCGTCACTCGCGCCCCATGTCACGGTGGACGATGACGGTTTCGACTCCCTCGGCGGCGAGTCGGGCGGCGAGCCGCTCGGACATCGCGACGCTGCGGTGCTTGCCCCCGGTGCAGCCGACGGCGATGGTCACATAGCGCTTGCCCTCGCGGCGGTAGCCCGTCGCGATGAGCTGGAGCAGCTCGGCGTAGCGGTCGAGGAACTCCTTGGCGCCGGGCTGGTTGAAGACATAGCCGGCGACCTCCTCGTTGAGGCCGGTGAAGGGGCGCAGCTCCGGGACCCAGTGCGGGTTCGGCAGGAAGCGGCAGTCCACCACCAGGTCGGCGTCGACCGGCAGGCCGTACTTGTAGCCGAAGGACATGACGGTGGCGCGCAGCTCCGGCTCCTCCTCGCCGGCGAACTGGGCGTCCATCTTGGCGCGCAGCTCGTGCACATTGAGGCTGGAGGTGTCGATCACCAGGTCGGCGTCGCCGCGCAGCTCGCGCAGCAGGTCCCGCTCGGCCGCGATGCCGTCCACGATCCGGCCGTCGCCCTGGAGCGGGTGCGGGCGGCGCACCGACTCGAAGCGGCGCACCAGGGCGTCGTCGGAGGCCTCCAGGAACAGGACGCGGCGCTTGACGTTCTTGGCGGCCAGGTCCGCCAGGGACTCGCGCAGATTGTCGAAGAAGCGGCGGCCGCGGACGTCGACGACCACCGCGATACGGGCCACATTGCCCTGGGAGCGGGCGCCGAGGTCCACCATGGTGGGGATCAGCGCGGGCGGCAGGTTGTCCACGACGAACCAGCCGAGGTCCTCCAGACACTTGGCGGCGGTGCTGCGGCCCGCGCCCGACATGCCGGAGATGATCACCAGCTCGGGGATGGCCGCCGCCTCGGCGGCAGTGTCTCCCGGGGTGCCCGTATTCACCTGCGCTCCGTCTCCATGATTCTCGTGTTCGTTCATCTGTCCGTCCCCCGCGTCGCTGACGACACCGCGCTCGCGGCCTCGTCCTCAATGATCTCTCCTGTGGCGGTGTTCACCGCCGGGGCGGCCGGGGCCGCCATGGCGAGGGCGGCGGCGACCGTCTCGGCCGTCTTGCGGCCCACCCCCGGCACCTCGCATATCTGCTCGACGGTGGCGGCGCGCAGCCGCTTGAGCGAGCCGAAGTGCTTCAGGAGGGCCTGCCGCCGGCTTTCGCCGAGCCCGGGCACGGTGTCCAGCGGGCCGGCCTTCATGGACTTGGCCCGCTTGCCGCGCTGGTAGGTGATGGCGAAGCGGTGGGCCTCGTCGCGCACCCGCTGGAGCAGGTAGAGCCCCTCGCTGCTGCGGGGCAGCACCACCGGGTCCTCCTCGCCGGGCAGCCAGACCTCCTCCAGCCGCTTGGCGAGGCCGCAGACGGCCACGTCGTCGATCCCCAGCTCGTCCAGCGCCCGCTGGGCGGCGGCGACCTGCGGCCGGCCGCCGTCCACGACGACGAGCTGCGGCGGGTAGGCGAACCGCTTCGGCCTGCCGCTCTCGTCGATGGGCCCGGCGGGGGCGGCGAACTCCGCGGACTCCCCGGACTCCGCGGACTCCTCCGACTCCACGGAGTGTCCGTTGGGCGCCGCGTCGCCTTCGGGCGCCGGGCCCCACTCGCCGGTGTCCGTCTTCTCCTGGAGATAGCGGCGGAACCGGCGGCCGACCACCTCGTGCATGGCGCGGACGTCGTCCTGGCCCGCGAAGCTCTTGATCTGGAAGCGGCGGTACTCGCTCTTGCGCGCCAGGCCGTCCTCGAAGACCACCATGGACGCCACCACGTCCTCGCCCTGGAGGTGGGAGATGTCGAAGCACTCGATGCGCAGCGGGGCGGAGTCCAGCTCCAGGGCCTCGGCGATCTCCTCCAGGGCGCGCGAGCGCGTGGTCAGGTCGGAGGCGCGCTTGGTCTTGTGCAGCGCGAGCGCCTGCTGGGCGTTGCGCGCGACGGTCGCCATCAGGTCCTTCTTGTCGCCGCGCTGCGGGATACGCAGATCGACCCGGGAGCCGCGGCGGTCGCTCAGCCACTGGGCGACCGGCTCGGCGGGCTCCGGCAGGGCGGGGACCAGGACCTCCTTGGGGACCGCGTCGCCCTTCTCCTCCCCGTAGAGCTGCTGGAGCGCGTGCTCGACCAGCCCGGCGGTGTCGACGGCCTCCACCTTGTCGGTGACCCAGCCACGCTGGCCGCGGACCCGGCCGCCGCGCACATGGAAGATCTGGACGGCGGCCTCCAGCTCGTCCTCGGCGATCGCGATCAGGTCGGCGTCGGTGGCGTCGGCGAGGACGACGGCGTTCTTCTCCATGGCGCGCCTGAGCGCCCCGATGTCGTCACGGAGCCGGGCCGCCTTCTCGTACTCCATCTCCTCGGCGGCCTCCTGCATCCGCTCCTCGAGGCGGCGCAGATAGGTGCCGGTGCGCCCGGCCATGAAGTCGCAGAACTCCTCGGCCAGCCGCCGGTGTTCCTCGGCGGTCACCCGGCCCACGCAGGGGGCGGAGCACTTGCCGATATAACCGAGCAGGCAGGGGCGGCCGATCTGGGCGGAGCGCTTGAACACCCCGGCCGAGCAGGTGCGCACCGGGAACACCCGCAGCATCAGGTCGACCGTCTCACGGATGGCCCAGGCGTGGCCGTACGGGCCGAAGTAGCGCACGCCCTTCTTCTTGGGGCCGCGCATGACCTGGACCCGGGGGAATTCCTCGTTGAGCGTGACGGCGAGGGACGGATAGCTCTTGTCGTCGCGGTATTTGACGTTGAACCGGGGGTCGAACTCCTTGATCCAGGAGTACTCGAGCTGCAGCGCCTCGACCTCCGTGCTCACCATGGTCCACTCGACGGAGGCGGCGGTGGTGACCATGGTGCGGGTGCGCGGGTGGAGGTTCGCCAGGTCCTGGAAGTAGGAGGAGAGCCGCGGGCGCAGGCTCTTCGCCTTTCCTACGTAGATCACCCGGCCGTGCTCGTCTCGGAACTTGTAGACCCCCGGCGACTCGGGGATCTGTCCCGGCTTGGGGCGGTAGCTGCTCGGGTCGGCCATGGTCACCACCCTACTGGCGGGGAGTGACACTCCGGAGCGATCGGGCCGCCGCCCGGCGGCGGCTTTCCGCCCTCGGCCCCGCCCGAGGCCCCGGCGGAGTTCACGGTCCGCGACGGGAAGCGCGTAAACGCTTGCGTAAGCGTTTACGCGCGGCGTTCGATGCGGTACGTTCCTGCTCCATGGCGACCATGGCTGATGTGGCCCGGCGCGCGGGCGTGTCTGTGGCCACCGTTTCTCACGTGCTCAACGAGACCCGCCCGGTGCTCCCGGGCACCCGCCAGGCGGTGCTCGACGCCATCGACGCCCTGGGCTACACCCACAACACCCTCGCGCGCTCCCTGGTCACCGCGCGCACCCGCTCGATCGGCCTGGCGGTCTCGGCGATCAGCAATCCGTACTTCACCGAGATCCTCCAGGGCGTCGAGGCCGGCGCCCTGGAGCACGGCTACGGGCTGCTCATCGCCGACCCGCACGACGACCCCGGGCGCGAGCGCGAGGCCGTCCGCCTCCTCCACGAGCGGCGGGTGGACGGAGTGATCGTCGCCGCCTCCGCCGAGCCCGGCGCGATGATCGACTATCTGACCCGCCACCGGGTCCCCGCCGTCTTCCTCGACCGGCTGGTCGGCGACGGCCACGACCAGGTGGGCGCGGAGAACGCCTTCCACGTCGAGCAGCTCGTCCTCCACCTCGCCGACCTCGGCCACACCCGCATCGGCCTGGTCGCGGGCGCCCACGGGCTGAGCACCACCGACGAGCGGATCGCCGGCTACCGCGCCGGGCTGCTCCGGCGGGGGCTGCCGTTCGCCCCCGAGCTGCTGGTCGGCGGCGACTCCGAGGCGGACGGCGCCCGGGACGCCACCCACCGGCTGCTGGCGGCGTCCCCGCGGCCCACCGCGATCGTCACCGCCAACAACGCGATGACCATCGGCGCGCTGCGCGCCCTGCGCGAGGCGGGCCTCGGCGTGCCCGACGACATCGCGCTGGTCTGCTTCGACGACTTCTCCTGGGCCGATGTGTTCTCGCCGCGGCTCACCGCGATCTCGCAGCCCAGCCGGCAGATCGGCGCCACCGCGGTCACCCTGCTGCTCGACCGGCTGGCGGACCCCGCCCGGCCGCCGCGGACCGTCCGGCTGCCCTGCGCCTTCGTCCACCGCACGTCGTGCGGGTGTCCGGCATGAAGCGCCCGGACAGGACCTGAGACCCCAACGGCCCCGGAACCCAACCCACCCACAACGTGAGGAATCGCCTCATGATCGTCGTCGCCGGAGAAGCCCTGATCGATCTGGTGCCCGACCGCCCGGCAGCGGCCGGCCCCGCGGTGGACCCGGCCCTGCCTGCGCTGCTGCCCCAGCGCGGCGGCGGCCCGTACAACACGGCGGTGGCGCTGGGCCGGCTGGGCTCGCCGACCGCCTTCTGCTCCCGGATCTCGACGGACGGCTTCGGCGAGTCCCTGATGGCGGGGCTGCGCGACGACGGTGTGGACACCGCGCTGGTGCAGCGCGGCGCGGAGCCGACCACACTGGCGGTCGCGTCGATAGCCGCAGACGGCTCGGCGGGCTACAGCTTCTATGTCGAGGGCACCGCGGACCGTCTCTTCGAGCTGCCCGAGGCCCTTCCCGACTCGGTCACGGCCGTGTCCTTCGGCACCTGTTCGCTGGTGCTGGAGCCGGGCGCGAGCGCGTACGAGGCGCTGCTGCGGCGGGAGGCGGCGCGGGGCGTCTTCACCGCGCTCGACCCGAACATCCGCACCGGTCTGATCCCGGACGCCGACGCCTACCGCGCCCGGTTCCTCGGCTGGCTGCCATACGTCGGCCTGCTCAAGCTGTCCCTGGAGGACGCCGCATGGCTGGCCGGCCCCGGGGACCCGGCGGCGGCCGTCCGGGAGTGGCTGGCGGCGGGCCCGGCGGCCGTGGTCCTCACCCACGGCGGGAACGGCATCAGCGTCATCACCCGGGGCGGGGCCGACTGCTCGGTCCCCGGCGTACGGGTCGATGTCGTGGACACCATCGGGGCGGGCGACACGGTGAACGCCGCGCTGCTGCACCGTCTGGCGGCGCACCAGGCGCTGACGGCGGAGGCGGTGGCGAAGCTGGACGAGGCCGCCTGGCGGGATGTGCTCGGCTTCGCCGCGCGGGCGGCCGCCGTCACCTGCTCCCGTGCGGGCGCACAGCCGCCCTACGCGGCCGAGCTCTGAGCCGAGGGACCCCCGCCGGGGTCCGGTGTGTGCCGCGCCCGGCGGAGCGCGGCACACACCGCCGGGCGCTACTTCGTGGCCGCGCGCCGCCCGGGGACCGTCGCCTTCTTGACGGCGGTCTTCGTTGCGACGGTCTTCGCGGCGGCCGTCTTCTTGGCCGCCGTCTTCTTGGCCGGAGCCTTCGCGGGGGCCTTCTTCGCGGTCTTCCGCCCGACCGGCGGCGCCACCGCGTCGCTCACCAGATCCCCCAGCATCTCCCTGAGGAACTTGCCGGTGTGGCTGGCCGGGACCGAGGCCACCTGCTCGGGGGTGCCCTCGGCGACGACCAGACCGCCGCCGCTGCCGCCCTCCGGGCCCATGTCCACGACCCAGTCCGCCGTCTTGATCACATCGAGGTTGTGCTCGATGACGATCACGGTGTTTCCCTTGTCGACCAGCCCGGACAGCACCTTGATCAGCTTGCTGATGTCCTCGAAGTGCAGCCCGGTCGTGGGCTCGTCCAGGACATAGACCGTGCGCCCCGTCGACCGCTTCTGGAGCTCGCTCGCGAGCTTGACGCGCTGCGCCTCACCGCCGGAGAGGGTCGGCGCGGGCTGCCCGAGCCGGACGTAGCCGAGCCCGACCTCGTTGAGCGTGCGCAGATGGCGGGAGATCGTCGGCACCGCCTCGAAGAAGTCGAGCGCCTCCTCGATGGGCATGTCCAGCACCTCGGCGATGGACTTGCCCTTGTAGTGCACCTCCAGGGTCTCCCGGTTGTAGCGCGCGCCGTGGCAGACCTCGCACGGCACATACACATCCGGCAGGAAGTTCATCTCGATCTTGATGGTGCCGTCGCCGGAGCAGTTCTCGCAGCGGCCGCCCTTGACGTTGAAGGAGAACCGCCCGGGCTGGTATCCGCGGACCTTGGCCTCCATCGTCTCCGCGAACAGCTTGCGCACATGGTCGAAGACGCCCGTGTACGTCGCCGGGTTGGAGCGCGGGGTGCGGCCGATGGGCGACTGGTCGACATGGACCACCTTGTCGACGAGGTCGTCGCCGGCGACCCGGGTGTGCCGGCCCGGGACGGCCCGCGCCCCGTTCAGCTCGCGCGCCAGGTGGGTGTACAGGATGTCGTTGACCAGGGTCGACTTGCCCGATCCGGAGACGCCGGTGACGGCGGTGAGCACACCGAGCGGGAAGGACACATCGATGTCCTGGAGGTTGTTCTCCCGGGCGCCGTGGACCGTCAGCTGCCGCCCGGGGTCCATGGGCCGGCGCATCCCCGGCAGCTCGATGGCCCTCTTCCCGGCCAGATACTGCCCGGTCATCGAGTCCTCGTTGGCCAGCAGCTCCTTGAGCGGCCCGCTGTGGACCACCTTGCCGCCGTGCTCGCCCGCGCCCGGGCCGATGTCCACCACCCAGTCCGAGGTCTTGATGGTGTCCTCGTCGTGCTCGACGACGATCAGGGTGTTGCCCAGGTCGCGCAGCCGCACCAGCGTCTCGATCAGCCGGTGGTTGTCGCGCTGGTGCAGCCCGATCGACGGCTCGTCCAGCACGTACAACACGCCCACCAGGCCGGAGCCGATCTGGGTGGCCAGCCGGATGCGCTGCGCCTCGCCGCCCGAGAGCGTGCCCGCCGCGCGGTTGAGCGAGAGATAGTCCAGGCCGACGTCGACCAGGAACCGCAGCCGCTCGTTGACCTCCTTGAGCACCCGCTGGGCGATGGTCTTGTCGCGGGCGCTCAGCTTCATGTCGCGCAGGAACTCGGCGCACTCGCTGATCGACATCGCGGAGACCTCCGCGATGGAGCGGCCCTCCACGGTGACCGCCAGGATGAGCGGCTTGAGCCGGGTGCCCTCACAGGTGGGGCAGGGCACCTCGCGCATATAGCCCTCGAAGCGCTCACGGCTGGAGTCGCTCTCCGCCTCCGTGTACCGCCGCCTGACGAAGGGCACCGCCCCCTCGAAGGCCGTGACATAGGCGCGCTCCCGCCCGTAGCGGTTGCGGTAGCGGACCTCGATCTGCGTCTTGTGCCCGTAGAGCAGCGCCTTCTTGGCGCGCTGCGGGAGCCCGGCCCAGGGGATGTCCGTACGGAAGCCGAGCGCGTCGGCCAGCCCGCCGTAGAGCCGGGCGAAGTAGTCCTTGGTGTGACCGTGGGACCAGGGGTGGATGGCGCCCTCGTCGAGCGACTTCTCCTCGTCCGGGATGATCAGCTCGGGGTCGACCTCCATGCGGGTGCCGATGCCGGTGCACTCCGGGCAGGCGCCGAAGGGCGAGTTGAACGAGAAGGAGCGCGGCTCCAGCTCTTCGAAGGACAGGTCGTCGTACGGGCAGTAGAGGTGCTCGGAGAACATCCGCTCGCGCTGCGGGTCGTCCTCGTCGAGGTCGACGAAGTCCAGGATCACCATGCCGCCGGAGAGGCCGAGGGCGGTCTCCACGGAGTCGGTCAGCCGCCGCTTCGCGCTTTCCTTGACGGTCAGGCGGTCGATGACCACCTCGATGGTGTGCTTCTCCTGCTTCTTCAGCTTCGGCGGGTCGGTCAGCTGGATGGTCGTGCCGTCCACCCGCGCCCGGCTGTAGCCCTTGGTCTGGAGGTCGGCGAAGAGGTCGACGAACTCCCCCTTGCGCTCGCGCACCAGCGGGGACAGCACCTGGAAGCGGCTGCCCTCGGACAGCTCCAGCACCTTGTCGACGATCGCCTGCGGCGACTGGCGGGAGATCGGGCGGCCGCACTCGGGGCAGTGCGGCTTGCCGATCCTGGCGAACAGCAGCCGGAGGTAGTCATAGACCTCCGTGATGGTGCCGACCGTGGAGCGGGGGTTCCGCGAGGTGGACTTCTGGTCGATGGACACCGCCGGGGACAGGCCCTCGATGAAGTCCACGTCGGGCTTGTCCATCTGCCCCAGGAACTGGCGGGCGTACGAGGAGAGCGACTCGACGTAGCGGCGCTGCCCCTCCGCGAAGATCGTGTCGAACGCGAGGGACGACTTGCCCGACCCGGAGAGCCCGGTGAAGACGATGAGGGAGTCGCGAGGAAGGTCGAGCGAGACGTTCTTGAGGTTGTGCTCGCGAGCGCCACGGACGATGAGACGGTCGGCCACGCCGGTCGGCACCTTTCTTGAGAGAGGTGGGGGTCCGCGGGCCCCGCTGCCATGGGGCTCTGCCAGGACGCAGAGCCGGAGCGAGGCGAAGCCCCCCGACCCAGGGTAGGGGGCGCTGCGGCGATGTCTTTAAGGATGCAGCACATGAGCCTATAGCACGCACATTCGAATTGCGGCCAGAGTCCAACAGCTTCACCCGAACGTGTGGTGAGCACTACCGTCGGAACATGACCGACTACGCACGTGACGCCGCCGCGGTGCGGGGCGCGACCGACCGCCTCATGAGCTCGGTGTCCCGGCTGGAGGAGAGCGCCGTCGGCGAGCCCTCGCTGCTCCCCGGCTGGACCCGCGGCCACGTGCTGGCGCATCTGGCGCGCAACGCGGACGCTATGGTGAACCTCCTCACATGGGCGCGCACCGGAGAGCCGACCCCCATGTACGAGAGCGAGGACGCACGCGACAGCGCCATCGGGGACGCGGCGGGCCGCCCGCTGCCGGTCCACCTCGACGACCTGCGCACCAGCGCCTTCCGCCTCTACGCGGCGGCCGCGGCGCTCCCCGCCGGCCGCCGGTCGTACGAGGTCACCATGCGGCGCGGCGTCCTCGAGCCGGCCGGCCGGCTGCCCTTCCGCAGGCTGTTCGAGGTCGAGCTGCACCATGTGGATCTCGGGGTCGGCTACACCCTGGCGGACCTGCCCGCCGCGTTCGTCGAGCACGCGCTGGACTTCCTCACCGAGGTGAGATTCGCCGGACAGCCCGGTGTCCCCCCGCTGCGGCTGGTGTCCGGCGAGGGCGGCCGGGTCCGGCACACCGGCCGCGCGGGTGGAGAGCCGCCAGTCACCGTCGAGGGCTCCGCCGCCGCCCTGTTGGGCTGGCTCACCGGCCGCACGGACGGGGCCGGGCTGTCCTGCCCCGACGGGCCCCTGCCGGTCCTGCCGCCACTAGGCTGAGGCCATGACTTACAGCGGAGCGGTGAAGGTCGGCGGACCGGCGGACGTGCACGAGCTGACCGATCTCATGATCTCGAAGGTCGCCGTCGGCCCGATGAACAACAACGCCTATCTGCTGCGCTGCCGGGCCACCGACGAGCAGCTGCTGATCGACGCCGCGGCCGAGCCGCACACCCTGCTGACGCTCATCGGGAGCAGCGGTATCGCCTCCGTCGTCACCACCCACCGCCACCAGGACCACTGGGGCGCGCTGCGCGAGGTGGTGGAGGTCACCGGTGCCCGCACCTACGCGGGCCGCTACGACGCCGAGGGCATCCCCGTCCCCACCGATGTGCCCGTCGAGGACGGCGACACGGTGCGCGTCGGCCGGGTCGAGCTCACCGCCCGCCATCTGGTCGGCCACACCCCGGGCTCCATCGCCCTGGTCTACGACGACCCGCACGGCCACCCGCACGTGTTCACCGGCGACTGCCTCTTCCCGGGCGGGGTCGGCAACACCTGGAAGGACGCGAAGGCGTTCGAGAGCCTCATCGACGACGTGGAGACCAAGCTCTTCGACCGGCTGCCGGACGAGACCTGGGTGTACCCCGGCCACGGCGACGACACCACCCTCGGCGCCGAGCGCCCGCACCTGGGCGAGTGGCGCGAACGCGGCTGGTGAGCGACGTGTGAGAGGAGCGCGCGCCGGGCCCGCACGCCGCGCGCTCTTCCCCGCGCCGCACGCCCCGTAACCGGGGGCGCGCGGCGGCGGTTGGCGCTTCATGCACGACGACCGCTCCCCGTCGATGGTCCGGCTCGCCGCCGCGTCCCTGGTCGGCACCGCCATCGAGTTCTACGACTTCTTCGTCTACGGCACCGCGGCCGCCCTCGTCCTCGGCCCGCTCTTCTTCCCCAACGTCTCCCCGCTCGCCGGGACCCTCGCCGCCTTCGGCACCTTCGCCGTCGGCTTTCTCTCCCGGCCCCTGGGGTCGGCGCTCTTCGGCCCGCTCGGCGACCGGTACGGCAGACGGCCGGTTCTCATCCTGTCGCTGCTGCTCACCGGCGTCGCGACGGTCGCGGTCGGCTTTGTGCCCAGCTACGACTCGATCGGCGTCGCGGCCCCCGTGCTGCTGCTCGTGCTGCGCTTCCTCCAGGGCCTCGGGCTCGGCGGCGAGTGGGGCGGCGCGGTGCTGCTGACCGTCGAGCACGCGCCCGAGCGGCGGCGCGGGCTGTGGGCGGGCTTCCCGCAGATCGGCCCGTCCGTCGGCTTCCTGCTGGCCAACGGCGTGATGCTGACCCTGTCGGCGACGCTGAGCGAGGACAGCTTCCGGTCCTGGGGCTGGCGGGTGCCGTTCTGGGCGGCCGGCCTGCTGGTGGCGGCCGGGCTGCTGCTGCGCGCCCAGCTCGCGGAGTCGCCGCGGTTCCAGGAGCTGGCCGAACGCGATGAGCGCGCCGCGGCGCCGCTCGCCGAGGTGGTGCGCCACCACTGGCGGCTGGTGCTGCTCACGGCGGGCGGGCTCGCGGTGGGCTACGCCGTGTTCTACACCGTGACGACCTGGTCGCTCGTGTACGGCACGGAGCGGCTGGGGGTGGACCGCACGGTCATGCTCGGCTGTGTCATGGCCGCCGTGGCGGTCCTGGGCGCGCTGACGCCCCTGGCGGCGCATCTCGGCGACCGCCTCGGGCGGCGGACCATGTGCCTGGCGGGCTGCACCGCCACGGTGCTGTGGATGTTCCCGATGGTGGCGCTGTTGCACACCGGCCGGGTGCCGCTGATGTTCCTCGGCTTCCTGGGCGCGCTGCTGGCCTTCATCGCGATGCTCGCCGTCACGGCGGCCTATCTGCCGGAGCTGTACGAGCCGCGGGTGCGCTGCACGGGCGCGGCGCTCGGCTACAACCTCGGGGGCGTGCTCGGCGGCGGGCTCACCCCGCTGGTGGCGACGGCCCTGTCGCGCGGCGACGGTCCGCCGTGGGGCGTCGCCGCGTATCTGACGGGCATCGCGCTGCTCAGCCTGGGCTGCTTCGCACTGCTGCCGGAGACCCGCCCGGCGGACGGCGCGGACCGCCGCCTCTCGCGGCCGATGGAGGCCGGGGAGGCGACGGTCTAGGGCCCGCTCCGGGGTCGTCAGGGCTGCCCGGGGCGAGTTCGGGGCGGGAGCCGGCGGGTGCGGCCGCCGGCTCCCTGTGGGGTGGATCAGGCGTCCACGCTGTCCCGGTCCGTGGCCTCCGGGGCCGACTCGCCGGCCGCCCGCTCCCGCTCGGCCTGCTTCTTGGAAACGTAGAGGCTGGTGACCGTGGTGATGGCGAGCACCGAGCAGATGACCCCGAGCGAGACCGGGATGCTGATCTCGGGGACGTTGACACCGGACTCGTGGAGCGCGTGCAGCACCAGCTTCACGCCGATGAAGCCGAGGATCACCGACAGCCCGTAGGACAGGTGGACCAGCTTCTTCAGCAGCCCGCCGATCAGGAAGTACAGCTGGCGCAGGCCCATCAGCGCGAAGGCGTTGGCCGTGAAGACGATGTACGGGTCCTGGGTGAGGCCGAAGATCGCGGGGATCGAGTCGAGCGCGAACAGGACGTCCGTGGTGCCGATCGCCAGCATGACGATGAGCATCGGGGTCATCAGGCGCTTGCCGTTCTCGACGATGAACAGCTTGGTGCCGTGGTACTTGTCGGTGGACGGGAAGCGCTTCTCGACCGCCTTCAGGAGGCGGTTCTCCTCGAACTCCTCTTCCTCCTCGTCGGCGCGGGCCTCCTGGATCAGCTTCCAGGCGGTCCAGATGAGGAAGGCTCCGAAGAGGTAGAAGACCCAGGCGAAGTTCGAGATGATCGCGGCGCCGGCGCCGATGAAGATCGCCCGCAGCACGAGCGCGATGAGCACGCCCACCATCAGCACCCGCTGCTGATAGATCGTCGGCACCGCGAACTTCGCCATGATCAGCACGAAGACGAAGAGGTTGTCGACGCTCAGCGACTTCTCGGTGATGAACCCGGCGAAGAACTCACCCGAGGGCTGGCCGCCCGCGAAGATCAGCAGACCGAGCCCAAACAGCCCGGCGAGGGCGACCCAGACGGCGGTCCAGATCCCCGCCTCTTTGATCGAGACCTCGTGTGGTTTGCGGCCGCCTATGAAGAAGTCGACGGCGATGAGGGCGCACAGACCCACGATGGTCAGCACCCACAGGGTCCAGGAAACGTCCACTGTTCCTCCGGCATTCGTACGGCAATTTCAGCGTCGTCGCTGCCGGAGGTCTCTTCCGCCCGGGCTCGCGCCGCGGGCCGACGCCCCGGGATCACGTCCGGCCCGGCCAGGGCGCCGGACGCGATCCGTACTGACGGGAACGCCGCGATAGGAGTACTCCCCTCCGCGTAAAGAAGAGTACAGGAATCACCAAGGAAGAGTAAAGAGATGGGTAAATCCCCTGCTCAGCGGCCCTTTCTCAAGTAATGACGAAGTATTAGTCGTCAGCGTCCGTAGGACTGCCGGGCCCGCGCCACCTGGGCCAGCACCTGCTCCACCACCCGGCTGCCGGCCGGCACCAGCGACGGCTCGTACGTCCAAGCGTGCCCCACCCAGGGGTCGGCCAGGTGGTCGTCGGGGACCGGGGTGACACGCAGCAGCGAGCGCCACAGCGGGTCCAGCACCGGGCCGTAGGCCTGCGCCTCCTGCCGGTCGGCGACCATCATCAGATGCACGCCCACCGCGGGCCCCTCGTCGGCGAGATAGCGCAGCTGGGTGACGGCCCGGTCGTCGAAGCCGTGCGGGAAGTCATTGACGATCAGCAGCTGTTCGGCGACGTCCAGATCGGGCGGCAGCGCGTCCGTGGCGCCGCTGCGGACCGCCATCTGCACCAGGTCGACCCGGCGCGTCAGCGCGGCGAGCGTCGCGCTCACCCCCTGGGCGCCGGACGCGGGCGGCCCGCTCAGCACACCGGAGCTGAGCAGCGGGGCGAGGGATGCCGCGGCCGAGCCGGCCGGGTCGATCACATGCACCGAAAACTCACCCGCCGGGTAGACCGCCAGCAGCCGCGCGGCGTGCGCGACCGCCGTCTCCGCGGCCAGCCGGCGCAGCTCGCCGGAGTCCACCAGCGCCGCGTCGGACAGTCCGTCCCGCCCGCTGTCGATCCACAGCCCCCGCTCCAGCGGCAGCCGGACCAGCATCGGGATGCGCAGATCCCGGCGCTCCGGGAGGTGCAGCTCGCCCAGGCGCAGCGCCATCGGGATCTCCATGGGCACCTGGTAGGCCTGCCAGACCGGGCTGTCCCAGCGGGCGAACGCCGGGGGCAGCGCGGGCTCGACCACCTCGGCCTCCGCGGCGAGCTGGGTCAGGTCCCGGTCCAGGACCGCGCGGGCCTGCTCGACCAGGGTGGTGTGCTTGGCGCGGGCCGCCGCGCGGGCCGAGTCGGCGACCGGGCCGACGCGGGTGCGCGGGTCGGAGAGCACCCCGTCCAGCTCCTTCTCCATGCGGGAGTCGGCGAAGTCGACGGCGCTGCGGTAGGCCGCGGCCGTACGGGCCAGGTCCTCGAACATGCCCCAGACCTGGTTGTACAGCCGCTCGTCCATCGTCCAGCCCGAGGCGTCGCCCGCGACGGGCTGGGCGGGCTGTCCCGGCTGGGCGGGCGGGGCGACCGGCGGGGGCGTCGGCGGCGCGGACGTACGGCGGCCGGGGTGCTGGTAGTTGACCGGCCCGCCCGAGCCCGGCCCGCCCGAGGCGGCCGAACCGCCCGCGGGCGTCTGCTGCGGCGCGGCGGCGGGCTCGGCCACCGGGCCGCTGCCGCCGGCCGTGGCCGTACGCACCCGGCCCTCGCCCTCCGGGCGGGGCGGCGGCGGGGCGATCGAGCGGGCCATGCCCCGGGCGACCGCGTCATTGATCCGCGCGGCCAGCTCGACGGCCTCCGGCAGCCCCTGGTCCTGAAGCATCGAGGCCAGCCCGCCCGCGTACCCCTGGCCGACGGCGCGCACCTTCCAGGCGCCCTGTCTGCGGTACAGCTCCAGGGCGACCACCGCGGACTCCGAGTCCAGGTCGGTGATGGTGTAGCTGGCGATCTCGGCGCCGTCCAGGCCGGTGACGGCGAGGAACGGCGCGGGCATGGCGCCGAAGCGGGTGGGGCCGCCCACCCCCGTCGGCAGGGCCAGCAGCACATTGACCCGGTGGACGGTCTCGGACACCGCGCCGAGGTCCACGGCGAGCCGGTGGTCCGCCGCGGCCTGCCTGGACACGTCGATGCCCGGGAGCTGGGGCGCGGCGGGGTGCGCGACCCACTCGGTCCCCCGCACCGTGCCCTGCTCGTCGCCGAGCGTCGCCCCGGCCACGACCGGATGGCCCGCCGAGACCCGGATTTCCAATCGGGTCTGGGGCAGTGCGTGGTTCTGCCCCCGGACCAGCTCGGCCGTCATGGCTGCGTCCCCCTCATTGTGTTTCGTTGTAGCGAAGTGTGTGTGGTGCTTGTCGGGTGTGTGCCGAGGAGAGCACATCGGCCCGGCGGGCGTGCGCCTACCGGGCCGATGGGCTCAACTGCTCACAGATGCGGCACGATGTGCGGCATCAGGTCCTGGAAGGTGCGGCCGTTGGCCGGCTCGCCCACGGCCTTCATCGCCCAGCCCGAGCCGGCGCGCTCGACCTTGGCCATGATCTGCGCGGTGTACTGCCCGCCGCCGGTGAGGGTGTAGCGGGCCAGCTCCTGGCCGTTGGTCTCGTCCACCAGGCGGCAGAACGCGTTCTGCACCTCGGCGAAGGTCTGGCCGGTGAAGGAGTTCACCGTGAAGATGATCTGGTCGATGTGCACCGGCACCCGCTGAAGGTCGACCAGGATGGCCTCGTCGTCCCCGCCCTGGCCGGCGCCGCCCACCAGGTTGTCGCCGGTGTGGCGCACCGAGCCGTCGTCGCTGACCAGGTGGCGGAAGAACACGACGTCCGTCGGCTGCTTGTCGGCGAACAGGACCGCAGACGCGTCAAGGTCGATCTCGCGCGTACGGGAGCCGAACAGCCCGCGGCGCGGGGCCGCCTGCCAGCCAAGTCCCATCCGCACCGCGGTCAGGGTGCCTCCGTCCGCCTTCTGAAGGCTGATGGACTGACCCTTGGACATATTGACCGTCACGTGCTGTCCCTACTCTCGTTTCTCGAAATCCCCGCGGCCGGTTCGGTCGCACGGCCTGTCAGAACCCTATGCACTGGAACAAGGCCGCCATCCGCCCTGACCGGCTTTTGTGTCGGTCTTGCAACACAGCGGGACGGTACGGCCGGTGGCGGAGCGGAGCAGCCGTCAGGAGAGCCCGGCCTCCTTCATCTGGCGCAGCTCTTTCTTCAACTCCCCCACCTCGTCGCGCAGCCGCGCCGCGACCTCGAACTGGAGCTCGGCGGCCGCGGCCCGCATCCGGTCGGTCATCTCCTCGATGAGCTCGGCCAGTTCGGCGGCCGGACGGTCCGTCAGCGCCCCGTCCTTGCCGGCCTTGCCGCCGCCCTTGCCGGCCTTGCCCGCCTTCTGCCCGGCGAGGGCCGGCACCGGGGCCTTGGCCTGCCCCTTGGCGCCCTTGCCGCCGTCGGTCTTGCGGTAGCCGGAGCCCAGCAGCTCCTTGGTGTCGATCTCCTCGCGGGCGATGGTCGCCACGATGTCGCCGATCTTCTTGCGGAGCGGCTGCGGGTCGATCCCGTTGGCCTTGTTGTAGGCGACCTGCTTCTCCCGGCGCCGGTTGGTCTCCTCGATGGCCTTCTCCATCGCCGGGGTGACCTTGTCGGCGTACATATGCACCTGGCCGGAGACGTTACGGGCGGCGCGGCCGATGGTCTGGATCAGCGAGGTGCCGGAGCGCAGGAACCCTTCCTTGTCGGCGTCGAGGATCGCGACCAGCGAGACCTCGGGCAGGTCCAGGCCCTCGCGCAGCAGGTTGATGCCGACCAGGACGTCGAACTCGCCCGCGCGCAGCTCGCGCAGCAGCTCCACGCGGCGCAGGGTGTCCACATCGCTGTGAAGATAACGGACCTGGATGCCCACCTCGAGCATGTAGTCGGTGAGGTCCTCGGCCATCTTCTTGGTGAGGGTGGTGACCAGGACGCGCTCGTCCTTCTCCGTGCGCGTACGGATCTCGTGGATCAGGTCGTCGATCTGCCCCTCGGTGGGCTTGACGACGACCTCGGGGTCGACGAGGCCGGTCGGGCGGATGATCTGCTCCACGAAGCCGTCGCCGCGCGAGAGCTCGTACGGGCCGGGGGTCGCGGAGAGATAGACCGTCTGGCCGGTGCGCTCCAGGAACTCCTCCCACTTCAGCGGGCGGTTGTCGAGCGCGGACGGCAGCCGGAAGCCGTGCTCGATCAGCGTCCGCTTCCGGGAGGCGTCGCCCTCGTACATCGCGCCGATCTGCGGGACCGTGACATGGGACTCGTCGATGACCAGGAGGAAGTCCTCCGGGAAGTAGTCCAGCAGGGTGTGCGGCGGGGATCCGGTCTCACGGCCGTCGATGTGCAGGGAGTAGTTCTCGATGCCGGAGCAGGTGCCGATCTGGCGCATCATCTCGATGTCGTAGGTCGTCCGCATCCGCAGCCGCTGGGCCTCCAGCAGCTTGCCCTGCTTCTCCATCCGGGCCAGGGTCTGCTCCAGCTCGGCCTCGATCCCGGCGATGGCCTTCTCCATGCGCTCGGGCCCCGCCACATAGTGGGACGCCGGGAACACATACAGCTCCTGGTCGTCGCTGATGACCTCGCCGGTGAGCGGGTGGAGCGTGGACAGCGCCTCGATCTCGTCGCCGAACATCTCGATCCGGACGGCGAGCTCCTCGTAGACCGGGAAGATCTCGATGGTGTCGCCGCGGACCCGGAAGGTGCCCCGGGTGAACGCCATGTCGTTGCGCGCGTACTGAATGTCGACGAAGCGGCGCAGCAGCTGGTCGCGGTCGATCTCCTGGCCGACCTTCAGCGGCACCATGCGGTCCACGTACTCCTGCGGTGTGCCGAGGCCGTAGATGCACGACACAGACGCCACCACGATCACGTCACGCCGGGTGAGCAGGGAGTTCGTCGCGGAGTGGCGCAGCCGCTCGACCTCCTCGTTGATCGAGGAGTCCTTCTCGATGTAGGTGTCCGACTGCGGGACGTACGCCTCTGGCTGATAGTAGTCGTAGTACGACACGAAGTACTCGACCGCGTTGTTCGGCAGCAGCTCGCGGAACTCGTTGGCGAGCTGGGCGGCAAGGGTCTTGTTGGGCGCCATGACGAGCGTCGGCCGCTGGAGCTTCTCGATCATCCACGCGGTGGTCGCCGACTTTCCGGTGCCGGTCGCGCCGAGCAGGACGACATCCTGCTCGCCACCGCGGATGCGCCGCTCCAGGTCGGCGATCGCGGTCGGCTGGTCACCGCTGGGCTGGTACGGGCTGACGACCTCGAAAGGCGCCACCTTGCGTTCGATCTGGGATACGGGCCGCATGACACCCACCGTACGACCCGCCACTGACAACGGCCGACCGGCCGAACCCGGGGCCAGGAGGGGTGACCCCCGCTCGCGCCCCCGGCGCCCGCCCGGCCGGCCCGTGCTTCACTCTGTCCAACCGCGACCTTTCCTCCGGGACGGCACGACTGGGACCCTCTGCCCGTCCGCGAGTCACGCGAGCCAGACGACGCGAGGAGTCCGTATGCACATCCGCCCCACAGCCGCCCTCACCGGCGCGCTCATCGGCATGTCCACGCTCTTCCTCTCACCGGCGGTCGCCCAGGCCGACCAGCCCGACGACCAGGCGCAGCAGACCGTCACCATCGCCCACCGGGGCGCCTCCGCCTATGCCCCGGAGAACACGCTCGCAGCCGTCGACGCGGCCGACGACCTCGGCATCACCTGGGTGGAGAACGACATCCAGCGCACCAAGGACGGCGAGCTGATCGTCATGCACGACACCACGCTGAACCGGACCACGGACGCCGAGGAGGTCTTTCCGGACCGCGCCCCCTGGAAGGTCTCCGACTTCACCAGCGAGGAGATCCGGCAGCTGGACGCGGGCAGCTGGTTCAGCACCGAGTTCGCGGGCGAGGGCGTACCGACCCTCGAGGAGTACCTCGATCGGGTGGAACACAACCACCAGAAACTCCTCCTGGAGCTCAAGGCCCCCGAGCTCTATCCCGACATCGAACGCCAGACGCTGCGCGAGCTGCGCAGAGAGGGCTGGCTGGACCGCCGCCACGTCAAGCACAAGCTGATCGTCCAGAGCTTCAGCGGGGAGGCCGTGAAGCGGGTCCACGACCTGCGGCCGGACATCAAGACCGGCTTCCTCGGCACGCCCGCGCTCGGCGACCTGGCGACCTACGCGGAATTCGCCGACCAGATCAACCCGAGCTACAAGACCATCGACGCCGATTACGTGGCCGCGGTCCAGGACGTGGAAGGCGCGCACGGCCGGCCGTTCGAGGTCTACGCCTGGACGGTGAACGACGGGCCGACGGCGGTGGACATCGCGGGCATGGGCGTGAACGGCATCATCACCAACAAGCCGGACGTGGTGCGGGACGCGCTGGAGGACGCGGGCTACGAGGTGCCGGCCGCCCCGGCGGAGGCCTCGTAGCGGCTCTCACGGCCGCCGTCGCGCGGCTCAGGGGGCGGGGCGCCGCGGCCCCGCCCCCGCCCGGGAAGCGCTGTCGGACCCGGCGCCTACCCTGAAACCGTGACGATCTCAGGAGAGCGGGATGAGCCGGCGGAGCGGCGCGAGGCACGCGGGTGGTGCTGGAGCGTGCTGGACTCCCCTATCGGCCCGCTGCTGCTCGCGGCGACGGATCAGGGTCTGGCCCAGGTCGTGTTCCACGCCGACGAGGCGACGGCGGCCGAGGCCGTCTCGCGGCTCACCGCCCGGCTCGGCGCGGCCCCGACGCCCTCGCCGGCCCGTGGTTCCGACGCCGGGGACACGCCGGAACGCCTCGTCCATCTCGGCACGGCCGTGCGCCAGCTGGAGAGCTATTTCGCGGGCTCGCTGCGCGAGTTCACCGTCCCCCTGGACTGGTCGCTCACCGCCGGTTTCAACCGCCGCGTCCTGCGCGAGCTCGCCGACCACGTGCCGTTCGGCACGGTCGTCGGCTACGGAGAGCTCGCCGACCGCGTGGGCGATCCGGGCGCCGCCCGGGCCGTGGGCGTGGCCATGGGCAGCAATCCGCTGCCGGTCGTGGTGGCCTGCCACCGCGTCGTCGAGAGCGGCGGCGGCATAGGCGGCTTCGGCGGCGGGCTGGAGACGAAGCGCACGCTGCTGGCCCTGGAAGGGATCCTTCCGCAGCCGCTCTTCTGAACCGGTCTACTGAACCGGGCCGTCGCCCCGGAAATATCTTGTTCCGGAAAACTCCCTCCTGTCTTGTCGTGGACACGTTTCGCTCCTATCTTTGGAGCGCTCCCGAGAGCACGGCACCGCGAGCTCTTTCTTGAAGGCTGGACCGCTTTCCCCCCACAGCACTTCCCCCCACAGCGGATAAGGCCTCCCCGGATATGCCGTGAAGAACCGCGGACGACCACATATGCCCGCGGCCACTGCCGGACATCCGGACATCCAAACATCCGACGAAATCGCGCCGGGACGCGCACGTCGGCACGCTCCACACCGCGGGCTTTCCACCCCCCACGGTTCAGTCACGCTTCATCCACGTTCGATGGGAGAACCATGTCTTTTGGCCTGCTCGCCGGCGGCGCGGTCGCGGCGTTATTCGCATCGGGTATTTCCCCGCAAGGCGCGTCGGTGACCGATGTGCCGACCGAGAAGATCCAGGTCACCATCAACACCGTGAACGGATCGGGCTGCCCCAAAGGGACCGCCGCCGTCGCCGTCTCCAGCGACAACACGGCCTTCACGGTGACCTACAGCGACTATCTCGCCCAGGTCGGCGCGGGTGCCGACCCGACCGACATCCGTAAGAACTGCCAGCTCAACCTGGGCGTCCACGTACCGCAGGGCTTCACGTACGCCATCGCCAGCGTCGACTACCGCGGCTACGCCTACCTGGAGAAGGGAGCGAAAGGCACCGAGAAGGCGAGTTATTACTTCCAGGGTTCGGCGGACACCACATCACGGACCCATGACTTCAGCGGTCCGTACAGCGACAACTGGCAGACCCGCGACTCCACCGATTACAGCGCCCTGGTCTGGGCGCCCTGCGGCGTGGAACGCAACTTCAACATCAACACCGAGCTGCGGGTGAACGCGGGTACCTCGCCGGCGGGCAGCACCAGCTTCATGGCCATGGACTCGACCGACGGCAGCAACAACACGATTTACCACATCGCCTGGAAGGAATGTCCTTCCGTCCGGTAAGGCGCGAAACTCCACCAGCCAGGGCGGCGTCGGAGCCTGCCCGGCTTTCCGTCGTCGTCCACAGACGATCGAATGGAGAATCATGCCAGGTGCAATGTTCGCAGGCAGCGTGGCCGCGGCTTTGTTCGCCACGGCACTCGCTTCCTCTCAGCCCGCGTCCGCAAAATCGCCGTTCGACGACCCGCCGCCCGACAAAATCGTGATCACGGTCGCGACGGTCAACGGTTCGGGCTGTCCGGCAGGGACCGCGGCGGTGGCCGTATCGCCCGACAACACGGCGTTCACCGTCACCTACAGCGACTATCTCGCCCAGGTGGGCAAGGGCGCCAAACCGACCGACTTCAGAAAGAACTGCCAGCTCAACCTTGTGGTGCATGTACCGCAGGGCTTCACGTACGCGATCGCCAGCGTGGACTACCGCGGCTATGCGCACCTGGAGAAGGGCGCGACCAGCGTCGAGAAGGCCTCGTACTACTTCCAGGGATCGTCGAATACGGCGGCGAAATCCCATGAGTTCACCGGCGTCTTCGACGACAACTGGCAGGCGACCGATGTCTCCGACATCGCCACCGTGGAGTGGGCCCCCTGCGGCGCGCTCCGGAACTTCAACATCAACACCGAGCTGCGGGTCAACGCCGGCACCTCGGACACGACCAACACGACGAGTTTCATGACCATGGACTCGACGGACGGCAGTGTCAGCACCACCTACCACTTCGCGTGGAAGGAGTGCCCGCCGGCGTAGCCACCCCCCGCCGGACTCCGGGCCCCGTGCGCCCCGCTCCCGAGGAGAGCGGGGCGCACGGCTGCGTCGTGACGCGGCGCGCACGCGGGCTCAGGCGCCCGGTCCGCCCCAGGCCGGATGGCGCGGGTCGTCCGCGCGGACCACCACATCCGCGGCCTCCGCGGGCCGCACCTCCTCCTCGTAGCGCGCGAAGGCGGGCAGCGTCCACTGCTCGTCCTCGTCCGTACGGCGGGCGAGGGCGGCCGGGGACAGCCGCAGATGCACGGACAGGTCGAACGGGAACCAGCGCCCCAGCAGCAGCGCGCCGTGGAGCAGCAGCACCCCGCCCGGCGGCAGTTCGACATACGGGGAGCGGGTCGCCCGGTCGGTCACCGGGTCCCACAGATCGGGGAGCACCCGCCCCGTGCCGCCCGGCGCGGGCTCCAGCGGGCCGAAGACCTCGCGCCACAGCGCGCCGGTATCCAGCCACATGTCGTAGTACGCGTCGGCGTCCCGCCGCCCGTACTCGTAGCGCAGCGACGCCGCGCGCAGAAAGCCGCCCGCCGCGACCACCAGCGCCGGGCGCCCGCGCACCCGCAGCGCCTCCGCCAGGCCGTGCGCCAGCTCGCCGGGGCGCGCCGCCGGGGCCCCGTCGACCGCCACCCGCAGCCAGGGGCCGCCGTCCGCCGCCGTCAGATCCGCGACGCGGTCGGCGAGCGCGCCGGTCAGCCGTTCCCAGGAGATCGCTTCGAGCCGCACAGCCCCCATCATGCAGGGAGGAGTCGCGCTGCTGAACGCGGGCGTACGATCCCCTCATCCCGTCCGGAGGAGTCCCCGCCATGTCGTCGCAGATCGCGCTGTTGCGCGGCATCAATGTCAGCGGCCACAACAAGTTTCCCGTGGCCCGGCAGCGCGAGCTGATGCGGGACCTGGGGTTCGACGGCGTCACCGTCCATCTGCAGACCGGCAACATCGTCTTCGCCGACCCCGGCACCCCGCCCGAGCGGACGGCCCGTACGATCGCCGACCGCATCACCGCCGACCTCGGCCTGACCGTGCCGGTGATGGTCCGTACCCGCGACGAGCTCGCCGCCGCCATCGAGGCCAACCCCTACCCCGAGGCCACGGCCGAGCCGAAGACGCTGCATGTGGTGTTCCTGTCGGCCGCCCCGGCCGACCCGGCCCCGCTGGAGGCCCTGGACCTGGCCTCGTACGCGCCGGACGAGTTCCGGCTGTCCGGCCGGGAGATCTATCTGCGCACCCCGAACGGCTCCGGCCGCTCCAAGCTGGCGGACAAGGTCACGCGGGCGCCGCTCGGGGTCACGATGACGGCCCGCAACTGGAACACGGTCACCAAGCTGCTGGCGCTGGCCGACGCCTGACCCGGCCCGCCCCGCTCATTCAGGCTTTCTCAACTCCAGCCGTACCGCTGCCTCAGCCGGGCCACGACCAGGTCGAAGCGCGGCCGGTCCAGGGCGCAGGCCTCCCGGCGCATGCCCTCCGGGTGCACCCGCAGCACCCGGTCCAGGTCCACCCACGAGTCGCGCCCCGCCCGGTCCCACGGCCCGGACCCGATGGCCACCCACTCGCGGTCGCCGTCGTGCCGCTTGCTCGACAGCTGTACGGCCAGCAGGGTCCCGGCGCGCTCGCGGGCGACGACGAGCACCGGCCGGTCCTTGCCGCGTCCGTCCAGCTCCTCGTAGGGCACCCAGGTCCAGACGATCTCCCCGGGGTCCGGGTCGCCGTCCGGGTCCGGCGCGTACTCCGTCCGCACCCGGCCGACCTGGCGCGGATGCGCCTCCGCGGTGGCGGTGGGGCCGGTGCTGCCGGGAAGCGGGGGCTCGGCGCCGTCGTGCTCGTTGAATGGCGTGATCACGGCCCACACGTTAGCCCGTCCGTGGTTCCGGGTGGCGTGTGAGGGTCCGCTCAGGTGGCAAGGGGCCGTAGTGATGCCTTTGTGACTTCTGATGCGGGAAGGGGTAGAAGGTGCCAGATGTTCTCGACCCGCTGGCGGGCCTCGTCAAGCGGCGCAAAGACCCCGTCGTCGTCCAGACGCTGCGTGCCACGGCCGCCGCGACCATCGCGTACGTCGTCGCGCTCCAGCTGAGCAGCGAACCGGCCCCGCTCACCGCGCCGCTCACCGCCCTGCTGGTGGTGCAGGTCACCCTGTACGCGACCATCACCACCGGCGTCCGCAGGGTGAACGCGGTGGTCGTCGGCGTCATCATCGCGATCGGGTTCAGTGCGCTGGTGGGGCTGACCTGGTGGAGCCTGGGGCTGATCATCCTGGTCGCGCTGACCGTCGGCAATTTCGTACGGGTGAGCGAGTTCGTCGTCGAGGTGGCGATCAGCGCCATGCTGGTCCTCGGCGTGACCCGGGTCGGCGCCACGGCCTGGGACCGCGTGCTGGAGACGCTGATCGGCGCCGGGGTGGGGCTGGCCTTCAACCTTCTGTTCGCCCCACCGGTGTGGGTCGAGACCGCCGGCGAGTCCATCGAGGACCTCGCCCGCCGCATGCGCCGGCTGCTGCTCCACATCGGCGAGGAACTCGGCGGCCACACCCCCGTCGAACGCGCCGCCGCCCGGCTCCACGAGGCCCGCCGCCTCGACCAGGACATCGCCCAGGTGGACGGCGCCCTCCGGCAGGCGGAGGACAGCCTGCGGCTCAACCCCCGCGTCAAGGAGGGCCTGCTCTACCGCGTCGTGCTGCGCACCGGCCTGGACACCCTGGAGATCTGCATGGTCGTCCTGCGGGTCATGGCGCGCACCCTCACCGACCTCGCCAAGAAACGGACCGACGAGCCCCTGTTCCCGCCCGATGTGGCAACCGGCCTGGAGGACCTCTTCGTCCACCTCGCCTCGGCCGTCGAAAGCTTCGCCGTCCTGGTCACCACCCAGGTCAGCGCCAACGCCGAGGAGGCCGAGTCCCGGCTGGCCAGCGAGCTCACCAAGGCCCACGCGAGCCGCGACCAGGCCGCCCACGCCCTCCTCCAGCGCGTCCAGCAGCATCCGCGCCAGTGGCAGCTCCATGGCGCCCTGCTCGCCGAGATCGACCGGATCCTCGACGAGCTGGACATGGAGCAGCGCTCCATCCGCCTGATGGAGGAGCTCGACCGCAGCGCCCGCGAACAGCGCGAGCGCTACCCCCTCCTGCACAAGCTCCAGCGCCGACTCCGCGAGCGCCGCGCGAAGGGCGGCGGCCCGGCCTGACCGCGCCCCGAACCCCCTGAAAGCCGTCCCGGAGCTGCCGATAGGGTCGTGGCCATGGGGACGCCGATCATGGGAACACCCGGTCCGGGGCCCGCCTGGGTGCCGCCGACCGACATCGAGCAGGCTCTGGTCGCCGCCAAGTCCCGCGGGGACTGGGACGGTTATCTGCGGGTGCTGCTGGGCGCCGACACCCTGGCGTACGCGCCGAAGGAGAAGGTCGACCGCAAGAAGTTCGCCACCCCATGGCTGCCGTACCGGGGCCCGGACGGCGGCGAGTACTTCGCGGTCTACACCCGCGGCGAGCTGCTGCCGCGCCGCCCCGACATCGTGGCCTGCCCGATCTCGCTCCCCCTGGCGCCCGAGGAGTGGTGGGGCGAGGAGCTGCGCGGTCTGCTGATCAACCCCGGCACCCCCTCGGAGGCGTTCTTCCCCGACGCCCGCCGCGAGCGCCGCCGCTGGAAGTCCCTGAGGAAGGACGTACCGCGCCGCGGCCACGACGACGACGCGCTGCTGACCAAGTACACCGGCCACCTGCACGGCCCCCTCGCACACGGCCTCGCCTGCGGCGCCCACCTGGCCGTGCACCGTCAGGATCTGTGGAACGACATCGGCGACGTCTGCACGGACTACCGCACCGATGTCGCGGCCCTGGCCGACTCCTGGGACATCACCGACCCGCACGGCTGGCGGGAGCAGATGACGTATCTCCTGGACGGCCGGAACAGCCCGCCCCAGCCGGAATTCCTGCTCCGCCTCCGCCAGGCGATATCCCGCGACCGCTGCGCCGCGCACACCGACCCGGAGCTGTGGCGGCAGGCGGCCGTCGACTCGCTCCGCGCGCGCGGCGCGGACGACGCCGAGATCGCGCACGTCCTGGACATCCTCCAGCAGATCGTCCGCTACGAGGGCCGCTTCCGCGCGGACGGCATCCTCCCGCCCGACGGCTGTGTGACCTCGGCGCTCGGCTACGACTACGGCCGCGCGGTCAACGTCGCCCGCTGGGGCCTGGGCGCCCGCTTCGCGGAACAGTCCGAGGTCGAAGACATGGTGACCCTGGTGGGCGAGCTGTGCCGGGAGCAGTACACCTCCTGGGCGGACTTCTCGGCCGGCTACATCCTGGGGCGGGCGCTGCGCTTCGACGAGGAGTCCTTCGGCCATATGTACAGCTCCGCGCTCTCCCCGCACCGCATCCTCACCCAGGCCCCCGCCAGCCCCTGGCGCAACATCCCCTTCCAGCTCACCTCGGACTGATCCGGGGCCGGGCCCCGGGAACCCCGCTTCCGCCGCCGCAAATTCGGTGGCCGGTGCGCTCGTCCGCGCCCCACAGTGGTGGCACACCACTGAACGAGTAACGGGGGGATCCACGTATGTCGACATTGCGTGTCACCGCTGAGCGGCTGACGATTCATGAACACCCCAACGCCGACGCGCTGGAGCTGGCGCAGGTGGGGCTGTACCGGGCCGTGGTGGCCAAGGGGGCCTTCCGGTCGGGGGAGTTCGCCGTGTATGTGCCGGAGCAGGCGGTCCTGCCCGAGGAGCTGATCGGGGAGCTGGGGCTGACGGGGAGGCTGGCAGGGGCCCAGCACAACCGGGTCAAGGCGATCCGGCTGCGCGGGGAGCTGTCACAGGGGCTGGTGTGCCGGCCGCGGGCGCTGGCGGCGGTGGACCTGGAGCGGGCGGCGCGGGAGGGGGTGGACTTCGCGGAACGGCTCGGGATCGTCAAGTGGGTGCCTCCGGTGCCGATCGCGATGAGCGGAGACGTGGCGTCCGCGCCGGATCTGGTGGCGTGGATCGACATCGAGAACCTCAAGCGCTACCCGGACGTGTTCGAGGACGGGGAGGCCGTCGCGGTCACCGAGAAGCTGCACGGGACGGCGTGCTGTCTGACCTACCTCGCGGACAGCGGGGAGGTGCAGGTGACCTCGAAGGGGCTGGGGGCGCAGCGGCTGGCGCTGGTGGAGGACGGGAAGAACCTGTACTGGCGGGCCGTGCGCGGGCACGGCGCGCCCGCCGTGGCGGCGCGGGTGGCCGCCGAGCTGGGTGCGGCACGGGTCGGGATCTTCGGCGAGGTGTACGGGGACGGGGTGCAGGACCTCGGCTATGGGACCGACAGCCGGCGCGGCGTGCCCGGCTATGCCGTGTTCGACATCGCGGTGGACGTCGGCGGGCGGACGCGCTGGCTGGATCCCGAGGAGATGGCGAAGGTGCTGGACGGCGGGCTGCCGGTGGTTCCGACCCTGTACGCCGGGCCGTACGACGCCGGGCGGGTGCTGGAGCTGGCCGAGGGGCGCGAGACCCTCTCCGGGAGCGGGCTGCACATCAGGGAGGGGGTGGTGGTCCGGGCGGCGAGCGACCGGTACAGCCCGGTGCTCGGCGGGCGGGCCATCGCCAAGGTGGTCAGCGGTGCTTATCTGACGCGCAAGGGCGGCACCGAGTACGAATAGGAGGTGGGGCCGAGGACGGCCGGGCACCGGAGTCCTCGGCCACCGCCCTGGCGATCGGCGTCCGGCGTCCGGTGTGCGCCGGCATGGCGCCCGCGCATGCGGAGCGGGCCCGGGGGCGTAGCCTGCCCCCGAGCCCTGTGATGCCGCCCAAATACGCACGCCGGTCGGTTGTGGACACGGGTCAGTCTGATGCCGTCGTGTTCTGCCTTTGAACTACCGCGCATCGAAGCTGCACGGGCCGGAGTTGAACCGGCATCCGACGACTCGGGCCCGGGCCCGGTCGATCCGGCGAT
Source organism: Streptomyces sp. NPDC097640 (assembly GCF_040302705.1). Lineage (NCBI taxonomy): Bacteria > Bacillati > Actinomycetota > Actinomycetes > Kitasatosporales > Streptomycetaceae > Streptomyces > Streptomyces sp. NPDC097640. Next base: position 125,884 of record NZ_JBEOSB010000013.1, on the reverse strand, counting down.
CGGCGGCGAATGCTGAGTCTGGAGCGAGAGTCTGAGATTGATCGCGGTCTGCCTCTGCCTGGTTGGGCTATCCCGGCCTGATGAGCGCCGGGAGGAGGATTTGAACCTCCACTGACGACCGCGCCGTCACGACAAGCTTCAGCTTCAGCTTGCGCTCCTCGCGCACCCCGCCCGCACTCGGGCGGGCGGGGAGTTCATCACGCTACCCGAACAGGTAGCCGAAGACCACGTCGCCGACGCGCTGGTCGGTGGCCTCCGCGCCGTTCGCCTCCTCGCGGGCGAACTTGACCGCCTGCTGGAGCTTTTCGACGCGGTCGAGCAGCTCGTTGACACGGCGGGCCGGGAGGGCGCCGGAGAACTTGACGGTGGTCCAGTAGCCGACCGGGATGTCCTCGTAGTAGACCTCGACCTGGGCCGGGTGCTTGTCCGTGGCCTCCGCCTTGACGTGGTTGCGCGGGACCTTCTTGGTGCGGACGGTGCGAACCGGCTCGGTCTTCCAGGAGTCCGTGGACGGGTCCAGGGACCAGAACTCCGCGGCGTCGAGGACCGGGAGCTTGCGGACGAGGGCGTTGAGGTCGGTCAGCTGCTTCTCGAGGAAGAGGAGGTAGGAGACCGGGACGTCGCGCAGCAGCGTGCGGCCCTCGACCGTCACATCCGCCTTCGCCGAGCAGTTCGACCAGTCCTTGGTGGCGGTGACGTCGAAGAGGCGGGTCAGGATGGCCGCGGTGTCGCGCAGCACGTCCTCCCCCTTGACCTGCACCCGGGTGGACTCGGGCGGAAGCTGCTCGCCCTCCTCGTCCTTGGGCTGGCACGTGCGGGATATGCCGGCCAGCAGGGCCGGCTTCTGAAGACCGTGGTGGGCGGCCGTCAGGTCCTGCTGCGACTTGGACTTGACGCCCTTTTCCACGGCGATGATCTGATTGAGTTTCGCCACACCTGCACGTTAACAGGCGGGTGTGACAGCGCTCGAACGAATTGTTCAGTAGAGGGGGTAGCGGGAGCGCGGAAGCACCACGTCCTCGTAGGGCTCGTATGTCTCGACCGACTGGTGGAACACATAGGCGAAGTCGTCGGCGAGTTCGGCGATGGTGCCCCGGCCCTCGATCTGTGCCAGCCACATCGGGGGCAGGCGGAAGTCGCCGTAGTAGGCGCCCAGCAGATTGCCGCAGATGGAGCCCGTCGAGTCGCTGTCGCCCGAGTGGTTCACGGACAGCAGCAGGGCCCGCTGGAGGGGGGTGCGCCGCCACTTCGGGTCGTAGCCGAGCCCGCCGCCCTTGCTGAGGAGGTTGCGCTTCGGGGCCGTATGGGCCAGGGCGCTGTAGACCGCGATGGCCAGGGCCTCCTCGGCGATCCAGCCGCCGCCGAGCGACTCGGCCTTCTCCGGGGTGGGCTCGCCCTCGGCGGCCAGGGCGACGGCCTTGCGCAGCGCGGTGCTGGTCTCCTCGTGTCCCGGGTAGCGGGTGAGCAGCTCCAGGGTGCGCAGCGCGGCGCCCTCCAGGGAGTCGCCGTCGAGGATGAGGGCGATCATCGCGGCCAGGGCGCCCGCCGCGTAGTAGCCGGTGGGGTGGCCGTGGGTGATCTGGGCGCAGTGGGCGGCGAGTTCGAACGACTCGCGGGCGCCCGAGCCGGTGAGGCCGAAGGGGGCGGAGCGCATCACGGTGCCGCAGCCCTTGGAGCCGCTGTTCACCGGGCCGGGGGTGCCGTCGAGGGCGTCGGAGTACGAGGGGATGTGCTCCGACGCGAGGCCGGACAGGCAGGCATTGCCGGGGGCCCGGCGCGCGTACAGCCACTTCTGCTCGCGCAGCCGGCCGGAGCGCACCAGGTCCTGATCGTCGCGCGCGGGCGGCGGCGCGGAGTGGTTCTGGGTGTCGAGCCAGCGCAGATAGGAGTTGCGCACCATGGCGACCTCGGCGCCGCCGATGCCCTTGGCGGAGTACCTGGCCCCCGCCCGTATCAGCCCCTCCGCGGTGAACAGGGTCATCTGGGTGTCGTCGGTGATGCGGCCGACGACACCGCTCGAGTCCGGGACGAGAGCGGTGATCCCCTTCTCCCCGTGGGCCTCGTGGATCCGGTGCAGGGAGAGGAACTCGATCGGGTTGCCCAGGGCGTCGCCGATCGCGCCTCCGAGCAGACAGCCGCGGATACGAGCCCGCCTGGCGGCCGTTTCGTCCCATGACTCGCGGATCATCGCGCGGCTCCTCCGTACCCCGGTCGTCGCCCAGGCCTGTGTGCTGGCATGCCCGGCCATGCTCCCAGACCACGGATCCCGGACCGCGCCGGGGTACGGCGTTAGATTCGTAGTGGGAGATGGTGCGCCATGCCGAGCCGACTGATCCGTACGGGCGACGAGCCGCTGCACGCGCGCAGCCCGCTGCGTATCCGCTGTGCGCTGGCCATCTGGGGCCTGGCCTGGGCCGTAGTGGGCACGGTGGCCTTCTGGATGGTCCACCGGCCCGGCTGGGCGGCCGCCTGCGGGGTGCTCGCCGTCGTCACGCTGACCGATCTGGTGCTGGTCGTCCGGCACATCCGGCAGGGGCCGCACTACCAGCCCGGCCGGGATGTGCCGCCGTACGCGCCGGTGCGCGGCCCGTATCCGGCGGGCCGGCGGGGGCCGAGGTTCGTCAGCCGTTTTCACCGAAGCGCGCGGCCTTGACGAAGTCCGGGCGCGGGTCGAGCGCCGCCGCCAGGCGGAAGTGGCGCGTCGCCTCGGCCCGGCGGTCGGCCCGCTCCAGGGTGCGGCCGAGGGCGAAGTGGGCGAACGCGTTGTCCGGTTCCCGCTCCAGGACGAGCTGGAACTCCAGCTCGGCCGCCCGGAGCTGCGCCGCGCCGAAGAAGGCGCGGGCGCGCAGCAGCCGGGCGGCGGTGTTCTCGGGGTGGGCGGTGATGACCGAGTCGAGCAGCTTCACCGCGCCGCGCGGGTCGCGGGCGGCCAGCAGCTGCTCAGCCGCGCGGTAGTCGATGACATGGGTCTCGGGCGTGGGCTCGGACACAACCGTTTCCTTCCCGGAGCGCGCCGACGACCACCGTCGGCCGCGAAGTCGATCGTCGGACGAGGTGATCGCGTCGGTGCGGGTGGTGATCGTTGGTTGGTACTGGCTGGACAACAATGACTCCACACCGGTCATTCCCGCCAGAGCCCCGCCGCCCCCGCGCCTCGGCCGTCGGCCCCCCGTGCCTCAGCCGTCGGCCCGCGCTCCGCCCGCCGCCCGCTCGGCCAGCTCCGCCCAGACCTTTCTGACCTGCGGCTCCAGCTCCTCCAGCGGGCCGTCGTTGTCGATCACGACATCGGCCACGGCCAGCCGCTCCTCGCGCGTCGCCTGGGCCGCCATCCGGGCCCGCCCCTCGTCCTCCGTCATGCCGCGCAGCCTCACCAGCCGGTCGAGCTGGGTCCCGGGCGCGGCGTCGACCACCAGCACCAGGTCGTAGAGGGGGGCCAGGCCGTTCTCGGCGAGGAGGGGGACGTCGTGGACGACGATGGCGTCCGGCCCGGCGGCCGCCTCCAGCTCGGCGGAGCGGGCGCGGACCAGGGGGTGCACGATCGCGTTCAGGGCGCGCAGCCGCTCGGGGTCGCCGAAGACGATGCCGCCCAGCTTCGGGCGGTCCAGAGCGCCGTCGGGTGTGAGGACGCCGGGCCCGAACTCGGCGGCCACGGCCGCGAGTCCGGGGGTTCCGGGCTCGACCACCTCACGGGCGATCCGGTCGGAGTCGATCAGCGCCGCTCCGTATGAGGACAGCATGCGTGACACTTCGCTCTTGCCCGCACCGATTCCGCCCGTGAGACCCAGCCTCAGCATGGGGCAAGCCTATGCGCTTCCGTCGCCTTCGCGCTCTGCCAGGAAGCGCTCGAACTCGGCGCCCAGCTCGTCCGCGGAGGGCAGCTCGACCGGCTCGGCGACCAGGCTGCCACGGCTCTCCGCCCCGGCCACCGCGTCGTACTGGTGCTCCAGGCCGCGGACCAGCGCGACCAGGTCCTCGTCGCCCTCCGAGATCTGCCGTTCGATCTCCTCCTGGGTCTTGAGCGCCTCGTTGCGCAGCGCGTGGGCCGCCCCGGGGAGCACCAGGCCGGTGGCCGCGGTGATCGCCTCCAGCGCGGTGAGCGCCGCGTCGGGGTAGGCGGAGCGGGCCAGGTAGTGCGGGACGTGGGCGGCGACGCCGAGCACATCATGGCCGGACTCGGCGAGCCGGTACTCGACGAGGGACTCGGCGCTGCCCGGCACCTGGGCCTCGTCGAAGTAGCCGCGGTGACCGGGCATCAGGTCGGAGCGGTTGCCGTGTGGGGTGATGCCGACGGGGCGGGTGTGCGGAACGCCCATGGGGATGCCGTGGAAGTTCACCGACAGCCGCACGCCGAGCCGCTCGATCAACTGCCGCACGGCCGCCGCGAAGCGCTCCCACTCCACATCCGGCTCGGGCCCGGAGAGCAGCAGGAAGGGGGCCGCGGTCGCGTCGCGCATCAGGTGCAGCTCGATCGCGGGGATCTCGTAGTCGGTCCAGCGGTCGCGCTTGAAGGTGAGCAGGGGCCGGCGCGCCCGGTAGTCGACGAGCCGGTCGTGGTCGAAGCGGGCGACGACCTGGTGCGGCAGACCGTCGAGCAGCCGCTCCACGATCTGGTCGCCTGTCTCACCGGCGTCGATGTAGCCGTCGAAGTGGTAGAGCAGCACCAGCCCGGCCGAGTCCCGGGAGGTTATCGCGTTGACTTCCGCGAGCCCGCTCGGCTCCCACTCGTACAAATCCTGCGGATCTAGCACTGTGACCGCTCCTCCTTGTGTTCCGTTCGGGGAACGTCGGGCGGGGGCACGGCATTCCCGGTCCTCCGACCTTGTCCGGGTGACGTCTGCGCGAAGTGAGATCAGGACAGTACGCGATGGCGCCCCGTTCCCCGGAAGATGGTGACGGAGCGTCATGAAGGGGTTGACCGCGCCCAAGGGGCGCCCCTAACTTCGCGACGCGTCAGAGGTTCACGCTGTCGTCTCACGTTCAGCCACAAGAACATTCACGCGTCACGAAGGTGCCACCCCTGACCACGGCAGGAAGGCGGAACGCCCCATGCACTCCCACACCCCCACCCGCTCCCGGACCCGTGCCCTCGTCGCCGCACCCGCCGCCGGGATCCTCGCCATGGGTGGCCTGGTCGCGGCGGGAACGGCCGTGAAGGACGGGCGCCCGCACTCCGCCCGCCCGATCCCCGTCTCCGACGCGGCTCAGCTCAAGGAGGCCCTCGCGGCCGCCAGGCCCGGCGACACCATCGAGCTCGCCGACGGCACGTACCGCGGGGGCTTCGTGATCACCGCCTCCGGGACCTCGGGCTCCCGGATCACCCTCACGGGGTCCCCGCGAGCGGTGCTCACGGCGAGTGACGGCTATGGATTCGGACTGCACCTGGACGGCGCCTCGTACTGGACGGTGCGCGGCATCACGGTCACCGGCGGCCGCCAGGGGATCATGATCGACCGAGCGGAGAGCGTCACGGTCGACTCGGTCACGGTGCAGGGGCGCGCCTAGGCGGCGTCCGGCGGATCTTTCCATGCGTAAGGCCCGCTCTCCGGGGAGAGCGGGCCTTACGTCAGCCGTTCAGGCCGTCAGCCGAAGCCGGGACGGCCGGTGATCAGCTCTGGCCGCCGGCCAGCTTCTCGCGGAGCGCGGCCAGCGCCTCGTCCGACGCCAGGGCGCCGGAGTTGTCGGCCGACTCCGAGGAGTACGAGCCGCCGGACGCCTGGCCACCACCCTGCGCCTGGGCGGCGCCGCCCGCCTCGGCAGCGGCCTGCTCGTCGGCCTCGCGCGACTTGATGACCTGCGCCTGGTGCTGCTCGAAGCGCTGCTGCGCCTCGGCGTACTGGGTCTCCCAGGCCTCGCGCTGAGTCTCGAAGCCCTCGAGCCAGTCGTTGGTCTCGGGGTCGAAGCCCTCGGGGTAGATGTAGTTGCCCTGGTCGTCGTAGGACGCGGCCATGCCGTACAGGGTCGGGTCGAACTCGACCACGGACGGGTCGGCACCGAAGGCCTCGTTGGCCTGCTTCAGCGAGAGGCTGATGCGCCGGCGCTCGAGGTCGATGTCGATGACCTTGACGAAGATCTCGTCGTTGACCTGGACGACCTGCTCCGGGATCTCCACGTGGCGCTCGGCCAGCTCGGAGATGTGGACCAGGCCCTCGATGCCCTCGTCCACGCGGACGAACGCACCGAACGGAACCAGCTTGGTGACCTTGCCGGGGACGACCTGGCCGATCTGGTGGGTCCGGGCGAACTGCTGCCACGGGTCTTCCTGGGTCGCCTTGAGCGACAGGGACACGCGCTCGCGGTCCATGTCGACGTCCAGGACCTCGACCGTGACCTCCTGGCCGACCTCGACGACCTCGGACGGGTGGTCGATGTGCTTCCAGGACAGCTCGGAGACGTGGACCAGACCGTCGACGCCACCCAGGTCCACGAAGGCACCGAAGTTGACGATGGAGGAGACGACGCCGGAGCGCACCTGGCCCTTCTGGAGGGTGGTGAGGAAGGTCTGGCGGACCTCGCTCTGGGTCTGCTCCAGCCAGGCACGGCGGGACAGGACCACGTTGTTGCGGTTCTTGTCCAGCTCGATGATCTTGGCCTCGAGCTCCTTGCCCACGTAGGGCTGAAGGTCGCGGACGCGGCGCATCTCCACCAGGGAGGCGGGGAGGAAGCCACGGAGGCCGATGTCGAGGATGAGACCACCCTTGACGACCTCGATGACGGTACCGGTGACGATGCCGTCTTCTTCCTTGATCTTCTCGATGGTGCCCCAGGCACGCTCGTACTGGGCGCGCTTCTTCGAGAGGATCAGGCGGCCTTCCTTGTCCTCCTTCTGGAGAACAAGGGCCTCGATCTCGTCGCCGACGGCCACGACCTCGTTCGGGTCGACGTCGTGCTTGATCGAAAGCTCACGAGAAGGGATGACGCCTTCGGTCTTGTAACCGATGTCGAGCAGGACCTCGTCCCGGTCGACCTTCACGATGACGCCGTCGACGATGTCGCCGTCGTTGAAGTACTTGATCGTCTCGTCGATCGCGGCGAGGAAGGCTTCCTCGGAACCGATGTCGTTGACCGCCACCTGCGGGGTGGTGCGGGTTGCCTCGGTGCTGCTCGTCATGTGGGAAAGGGCTCCGGTTACGGACATGAAGTCGTAGGTACTGCTACGCCGGGACCCGTTATCGCACTGTAGAAGTCGAACAGCCTCGGAGGCGTTGATCTCTTCCCGAGGGATCGAAAAGCGCCTCGGTGACCGAGGGACATACAACAGATGCGAGCGCGGCCTGCTCCGTCTGAGGCGCGCAGGCCCGCAGCGCAACTTGTAGCATACGGGGGCAGCCGGACATGGTCAATGCACGAAGAGCCCACGCGGGACTTTTCGCCCCAAACCCGGCAAGTCGCACGGTCCCTGCTGCGACGCGGAGTCCAGCTGTTCCCCACAGCCACAGGTCGACACAGAGAGTACGACGACGCGCCCGATGGTCCAAGAACACATGCCCCGTGCAACCGACGAGCCCGGAACGCCCGGCGCCACCGGAGATCTCATAGCGACGGCCGGCGAGCCGGTCGAGCCCACAGCCACCCGGCGGATCGCCGGTGACACGGAGAGCAGCCGGGCCAGCCGCGGCTGGTGGGACCGCAACGCGGACGAGTACCAGGAGGAGCACGGCGGCTTCCTCGGCGACGACCGCTTCGTCTGGGGCCCCGAGGGGCTCGACGAGGCCGAGGCCGGGCTGCTCGGCCCGGCGGACGGCCTCAAGGGGCTCGCCGTCCTGGAGGTCGGGGCGGGCGCGGCACAGTGCTCACGCTGGCTGGCGGCCCAGGGGGCGCGGCCGGTGGCGCTCGACATCTCCCACCGCCAGCTGCGGCACGCGATGCGGATCGATACCGGAGCAGGCGAAGCGGGCGAAGCGGGCTCGGCGGGCGCCGGGCCGGTCGCGCTCGTCCAGGCCGACGCCACCGCGCTCCCCTTCCGGGACGCCTCCTTCGACCTCGCCTGCTCGGCGTACGGGGCGGTCCCCTTCGTCGCCGATCCGGTGCGCGTGATGCGCGAGGTCCACCGGGTGCTGCGGCCGGGAGCGCGCTGGGTGTTCTCGGTGACACATCCCCTGCGGTGGGCGTTCCCGGACGAGCCCGGTCCCGAGGGGCTCAGCGTCGCCGCCTCCTACTTCGACCGCACGCCGTACGTCGAGCAGGACGAGACGGGCCGTGCCGTCTATGTGGAGCACCACCGGACGCTGGGCGACCGGGTCCGCGACGTGGTCGCCGGGGGCTTCAGGCTGCTCGACCTGGTCGAGCCGGAATGGCCCGCCTGGAACGACCAGGAGTGGGGCGGCTGGTCCCCGCTGCGCGGGAATCTGATCCCGGGGACGGCGATCTTCGTGTGCGAGCGGGACTGAACGGGACCTGCCGGACTGAACGGGACCTGCGGGACTGAACGGGACCTGCCGGACTGAACGGGACCTGCGGGACTGAACGGGACCTGAAGGTGCGGAGCGGGGGCTGACAGGATGGTCCGATGACCGCCCGCCGTACGCCCAGCACGCCCCGTACCGATGTGCTCGACGCGCTTCCCGTACGGGCCGCGGTGCCCGCCCTGCTGCGCGCGCTCGACGACCGGGGCGCGGCCGTGCTGTGCGCCCCGCCCGGGACCGGCAAGACGACGCTGGTGCCCTTGGCACTCGCCGGGGCGGCGGGCGGCGGGCCCGCCCGGCGCGTGCTGGTCGCCGAGCCGCGGCGGATCGCGGCGCGGGCCGCCGCGCGGCGGATGGCGTGGCTGCTGGGCGAGGAGTCGGTCGGCGGCCGGGTGGGGTTCACGGTGCGCGGCGAGCGGCGGGTGAGCCGCGAGACGGCCGTGGAGGTGGTCACCACCGGTGTGCTGCTTCAGCGGCTCCAGCGCGACCCCGAGCTCGCCGGGGTCGACGCGGTGGTGCTCGACGAGTGCCACGAACGGCACCTGGACGCCGATACGGCGGCCGCCTTCCTGCTGGACGTACGGGCCACCCTGCGGCCCGAGCTGTGGCTGATCGCGGCGTCCGCGACCACGGACGCGGAGGGCTGGGCCCGGCTGCTGGGCCCGGACGGCGGGCCCGCGCCGGTCGTATCGGCCGAGGGGGTGTCGCATCCGGTCGAGGTGGTGTGGGCGCCGCCCGCGCGCCCCGTCCGCCCGCCGCACGGAATGCGGGTGGACCCCGCTCTCCTCGACCACGTCGCGGCGATGGTGCGGCGGGCGCTGCGCGAGCGGGAAGGGGACGTGCTGTGCTTCCTGCCGGGCGTCGGGGAGATCGCGCGCGTCGCGGGGCTGCTCGGCGGCGCCGACGCGGAGGTGCTTCAGGTGCACGGTCGCGCCCCCGCCGCCGTGCAGGACGCGGCGCTCGCGGGCGGGGGCGGCGGACGGCGGCGGGTGGTGCTGGCGACCTCGGTCGCCGAGTCGAGCCTGACCGTCCCGGGCGTACGCACCGTCGTGGACTGCGGGCTCGCGCGCGAGCCGCGGGTGGACCACGCGCGGGGCCTGAGCGCGCTGACGACCGTACGCGCCTCGCGGGCCGCGGCCCGGCAGCGCGCGGGCCGGGCCGGGCGCGAGGCGCCGGGCACCGTCTACCGCTGCTGGCCGGAGGCCGAGGACGCCCGGCTGCCGCGCTTCCCGTCCCCGGAGATCGGCGTCGCGGACCTGACGGCGTTCGCACTCCAGGCGGCGTGCTGGGGAGACCCCGACGCCTCCGGCCTCGCGCTGCTCGACCCGCCGCCGGGCGGCGCGATGACCGCGGCGCGCGAGGTGCTGACCGCGATCGGCGCCGTGGACAGCGCCGGGCGGGCCACGGACCGGGGCGCGCGCATGGCCCGGCTGGGCCTGCACCCCCGGCTCGCGCGGGCGCTGCTGGACGGCGCACGAGAGGTCGGCGCACGCCGGGCGGCGGAGGCCGTGGCCCTGCTCAGCGAGGAGCCGCCCCGGGACTACGGCGACGACCTGGCAGCCGCCTTGCGCACCGCCCGCCGTGGCATGGACGCGTACGCCGCCCGCTGGCGCCAGGAGGCTCGCCGTCTCGAGGGCGCGCTGCGGTCTTCCGGCCATCCGACGGCCGAGGCGGCCCAGGCGGGGGCGGCTGGGGGTGAGGCATCGGCGCGGGCCGACACCGCGAGCGCGGTTGCGCCACGCCGCGCCGCGCCGGGCGCCGACGCGCCGGGCACGATCAGCCGTCACGCCGAGCGCGATCGCGCATACGCTCCGCACGCCGCTCCCCCGAGTGGCGTGCGGAGCGGCGGCAGCCCTGACGCCGCGGCGCCGGGGTCGGTCGGCGACAGCTCAGCCCGCAGGTCGGCATCCGCCCCCACCGCGCCGGGCGCGGCCGGTGCGGGAACGCCGTGCGGCACCGCGCCGGGGCCCGGCGATCACCCCGCCGCCGCACCGGCAGCAGGCGGCCACGGGCAGCCACGGGCCGACGCCGCGGACCACACCACCACGCCGAGCGCCCGCGGCGTGGGCGCGGTGGGTGACGACGCCGTCGTGGGGCTGGTCGCCGCGTTGGCGTTCCCCGAGCGGGTGGCGCGGCGGCGCGGGGAGAGTGCGTATCTGATGGCGTCGGGCACCGGGGCGGAGCTCGGCGAGGGGTCCCGGCTGCGGAACGCGCCGTGGCTGGCGGTGGCGGTCGCGGACCGGCCGGTGTCGGCGGCGTCGGCGCGGGTGCGGCTCGCGGCCGTCGTGGACGAGGAGACGGCCCGTGCCGCGGCGGCGGCCCTGTGCGAGCGGCGGGAGGAGGTCGGCTGGTCCGGCGGGGACGTCGTGGCGCGGCGGGTGGAGCGGCTGGGGGCGGTGGAGCTGGCGGTACGGCCACTGGCCGCGCCCGATCCGCAGCTGGTGCGCGCCGCGCTGCGGGACGGGCTGCGCGGCGAGGGGCTGGGGCTGCTGCGCTGGTCCGCGGAGGCCGTCGCCTTCCGGCAGCGGCTGGCGTTCCTCCACCGGGAATTGGGCGGCGCGTGGCCCGATGTGTCCGATCCGGCGCTGCTGGCGGACCTCGACGCCTGGCTGGGCCCGGAGCTCGGCCGGGCGCGGCGGCGGGCCGACCTGGAGCGCGTGGACGCGGGCCAGGCGCTCGCCCGGCTGCTGCCCTGGGCGACCGGGGACGCGGCCCGCTTCGACGAGCTGGCCCCGGAGCGCGTACGGGTCCCCAGTGGCTCGCGGGTGCGGGTGGACTACGGCCAGGAGCAGCCCGTGCTGGCCGTCAAGCTCCAGGAGCTGTTCGGGTGGCAGGAGACGCCCCGGATCGCGGGCGGGCGGGTGCCGCTGCTCGTACACCTGCTGTCACCCGCCGGGCGCCCCGCCGCGGTCACGGCCGATCTGGCGTCCTTCTGGCGGGAGGGCTACCGGTCCGTGCGCGCGGAGCTGCGCGGCCGGTACCCCAGGCACCCCTGGCCGGAGGACCCGGCGACGGCCGAGCCGACGCGGCGTACCAACACCCGCCGCTGAGCAGCTGAGCCGCCGGGCCCCGCGCGCCCGCCCCGGCGGCCGTCAGCACTCGATGAGGCCGTCGAACTCGCCCGCCCCCGGGAACGGCCGCTCCACCGGGTAGGGGGCGATCCACACCAGCGCCTGCTCGAAGGTCATGTACGAGCCGTTGTCCGTGCACTGGCCGACCACCAGCGCGTTTCCCCCGCACCGCCACGCCGCGTAGTTCCAGGGCGATTCGCCCTCCGCGTCGCGCACGGCGACCTCCGGCTCCCCGAGCCGCTCGGTGAACAGGGCGACGGCGGCGCGCCATTGCGCGTCGAAGTGCGCGCGGCCCGTGTCGCGCTCGAAGCGCCATTCGGGGTCGTCGGCGTGGTGTTTCTCCAGCCAGACGATATTGCCGCTGAGCCCGCCCGCGGCCAGTTCCTCGTCGAAGTCGTCGGCCTCGTAGTAGTAGCAGAACGGTATGTGGCACTCCTCGTCCTCCGCCCGCTCCTCCGGCGGCACGGCGAACCACTCGGGGACGACGTAATGGCCGGTGTTGGTGGCGAAGGCGGCCCTCCAGGCTCCGTCGTCCACGGGCGTCCAGCCGAAGCGCCGGGCGGCCGCGGAGGTGGCGCCGGGCGTCCATTCCAGGCGTGCCAGCTCGGCGAGCTGATCGGCGAGTTCGGGGCTGGGCAGGCAGGTGGTGGTAGGCATGGGCGTACGGTACGGGCACCCGCTGACATCACTGACAGCGCTGACAGCGCCGCCGGCACCCACGGCCCCGTCGCCCCCGTCACACCGGGGCGGGTACGGGCCGTGGCGACGGGGACTCGTCGTGGGCCTCGGTGCCGCCCCCCGGGCGGCGGCCGCGGGCCTCCAGCACCAGGGACAGCGCCAGCAGCCCGGCGCCGAGGGCGAGGAAGCCCCAGGGCAGATAGGCGGTCAGCAGAAGGACGAGCTGCCGCTGGGACTTGACCAGTTTCACGGTGTGGTCGATGTAGTCCTCGCGCATCTTCACATGGCCGGAGAAGACGGTCACCCTGTCCCGGTCCCCGAGCAGCGTGCCGCCGCGCAGTTCCTCCCGGTGGATCTCCTCGCCGTTGACGGGCGCGCCGGTGGTGGGCTCGACCCAGAACATGCGCTTGGTGGTGTACCAGCGGGTGGTGCCCGCCTTGCGGACGGTCTCGGGGGTGATGCCCTTGACCGGCATGGTCTTCGGCAGCGCCACCTTCGTCCAGGGGATGGTCTGCTCGAAGTAGTAGACCTCCAGGCCGCGGAAGTTCTGGGTGCCCTTGTAGTGGATGGGCGCGGAGGTCCTGGTCTGGGCGTCGAAGTAGTTGTAGTCGCGCTTCTCGGTGAGGAAGGGCCACTTGTACTCGATGCCCTCGCGGCGGACCGGGTCCCCGTCGACGTGTTCGCCGCCCTGGTGGACCGGGTCCTGCGAGTGGGCGTCGAAGACATAGCGTTCGGGGATCTTGGAGACCATCTTGCCGTCGGGCCCGGCGATGTACGACAGGGCGTCCCAGACGACGACATCGCGCCCGGCCGCCTTCCCGGCCTTCTTCGCCGCGGCCACGTTTCCGCGGAGCGTCTGCACGATGCTGACCTTGGGCACCTTGCGGGGCTGCATGGTGGCGTAGTCGAGAAGCACGGCGGGCTTGGCCTCGAGGACGGCGGTCTGGTACTCGCTGGGCGGGATCTTGGCCAGCCGGGGGAAGGCGTACCAGCGCAGCAGCGGCGCGAGGGCGGTGAAGAAGACGGCGAAGGCGAGCAGCACCAGGCTGGCTTTGCGGCGCATGGCGGGATGTCCCTCCCTCGGGGCTCAGGGGTGCTCGGGCACGGTGGTGAGCAGCGGTTTGGGGGAGGTCTTGCCGCTGGGGACGCCGATGGCCGTCATCGTGAGGACGAGGGCGAGGGCGGCGGCCAGTCCGATCGCGGCGGCGGCGAGGGCGCGCATGTCTCAGCCTCCGGTTGCTGCGGCGCACGGGGCGCCCTGACGGTGCGTCAGGGCTGGGGCACCGTAGCAACGGGGGGCGGAGATGAGAACACGAAGGCGGGAACGCGAGGGCGGGAACGCTTCGGGATGAACGCCGCACCGCCCCTGGGCCCGGTGGGGGCGCAGGGGCGGTGGGGTGTCGGCGTGGTGCCCGGCGGTCTCGGCCGGTTACTGGGCCGTGGGCTCGGAGCTGGGCTCGGCCGTGGGCGGCTCCGTGGGCTCAGCCGCGGGCTCGGTGACGGTCAGCTCGATGGTCAGGGTCGTGCCGTCGGCGGTGGTGAGGCGGAGCAGGAAGGTGCCCGCGTGGTCGTCGGTGTAGATCTTGGGGAGGACGAGCTTGCCGTCGGCGTCCGTCTTCAGGGTGGTCAGGGTGCGGATCGGCTGACCCTTGTCGTCCTTGAAGTAGGGGCCCTTGTCGTTCTCGGTGGGCTTGTCCGTCGCCTTCGCCGCATCATCGACGATCATGGTGGCGGTCACCGGCACACCGGCCGCGGCCTTGCCCTTGTAGCTGGCCTTGACCCCGACCGCGTCGGCGAAGGAGCCGCCGGTCCCGGCCTTGAGGTCCTTATCGTCGGCGCGGGCCAGCGCGTCGGCTTGCGGTACGGGGCGGGCCTTGACGGTGGCGGCGATGTCGGCGGCGGTCGCGGTGCGGCCGACGACCGTGACCCGGACCGTGAAGGAGCCGGTGGTCTCGCCCGCGCGCAGCACCGGGGCGGTGGCGGTGCCGTCGCTGCCGGTCATGCGGCTGACGCGGGTCGCGTTCCAGGGGAAGCGGGCGTCGGTCTCGCCGCGGATCTCGTACTGCACCCACACGCCCGCGACCGGTTTGCCGGCCGCGGTCTCGGCGCGGACCCGGGGCTTGTCGGCGAACTGCTCGCCCGCCGTGGCGGTCAGCTTCGCGGTGCCGACGGCCTTGAGCCGGGCGACGGTGGCCGGGGCGGGCGTCTCCGGAGAAGGCGTCTCCGGGGAGGGCGTCTCGGGGGAAGGCGTCTCCGGGGCGGGCGTCTCGATCCCGCCGTCGTCGGTCGCGGGGGGCTCGGGGGTGGGGCTGTGGTCGCCGCCGGGCTCGGTCGGGTCGGGCAGCGGCCTGGGGCTCTCCGAGCCACCGCCACCGTCGCCGCCGCGGCCCGAACCGCCGCTGTTCTTGTCCGGGTCGGGCAGCACGCCGGTGCCGTCGGGCACCTCGTGGGTGCCCTTCTTGTAGTACTCGAACCAGGACAGGACGGTGGCCAGATACTCCTGCGAGTGGTTGTAGCCGAGGATCGCCCGGTCGAGGTGGTCCTTGACCGACAGATCACGGCCGTTGGCGCACAGATACGCGCCGGCCGCGAGCGCGGCGTCATAGATGTTGTTCGGGTTCTTCTCGCCGTCGCCGTTGCCGTCCCGGCCCCAGGTGGCCCAGGTGGACGGGATGAACTGCATGGGGCCGACGGCGCGGTCGTGGGTGGTGTCCCCGTCGTACGCGCCGCCGTCGGTGTCCGTGATCCTGGCGAAGCCGTTGCCGTTGAGCACCGGGCCCAGGATGGGCGTGAAGGTGGTGCCCTCGGCGTCGACCCGGCCGCCGCGCGCCTGGCCGGACTCGACCTTGCCGATCGCGGCGAGCAGCTGCCAGGGGAGGTTGCACCCGGGCTTGGACTCCTTGAGGGCCGCCTCGGCCTTTTTGTACGCGTCGAGCACCGTCGCGGGTATGCCCGCCTCTGCGGTGGCCTTCTTGTCCAGCAGCCCCGGCAGGTCGATCGAGGTGCCGGGCTTGCCGGGCTTCTGAAGGGGCGGCAGATCGGTGTGGTACGACGAGCCGCCGTCGATGGGGGTGTCGGACGGTGCCGGCGTCTCGCCGGCGCTGTCGTGGTGCCGGTCTTCCCGGGCCGTGCCTGCGAAGCCGGGGGCCTGCGAGGCGGTGAGGGCGGCCATCGCGACCGCCGCCACCGCTGTCGTGGCCGCTCCCTTACGCAGTCGTCGGCCGATCTGCGGTGCCATGCGTATGCCCCTCCCGTCGAGCAGTGTGCGCGCTCCCCCGCGCCAACCCTCGTGACACTACGACAACTTGCCGCCTCGCAGCTACCGGGCAGCTACCGCCAGGCACCGCGCGTGTCGCCCCCGCGGGGCGGCCCCGACACCCCGGCCGCCCCCTAGTGCGCCGCCGATTCCCAGTCGGAGCCGGAGCCGACGGAGACATCGAGCGGGGCCCGGAGTTGGAACGCTCCGGCCATCTCCCGGCGCACCAGCGCCTCCACCCGCTCGCGCTCCCCGGGGGCGACCTCCAGCACGATTTCGTCGTGCACCTGGAGCAGCATCCGCGACGACAATTCCTCTCGCGTCAATGCCTCGTCCACCCGCAGCATCGCGATCTTCACGATATCCGCGGCGGTGCCCTGGATCGGGGCGTTGAGCGCCATCCGCTCGGCCATCTCGCGGCGCTGGCGGTTGTCGCTGTTGAGGTCGGGCAGATAGCGGCGGCGGCCGAGCATGGTCTCGGTGTAGCCGGTGGCCCGGGCCTCGTCGACGACCCGCTGGAGATAGTCGCGCACCCCGCCGAACCGCTCGAAGAAGGTGTCCATCAGCTTGCGCGCCTCGTCCGGCGTGATGGCCAGCTGCTGGGACAGGCCGAACGCCGAGAGTCCGTACGCCAGCCCGTACGACATCGCCTTGATCTTGCGGCGCATCTCCGGGTCGACCGCGTCCTTGGGGACGCCGAACACCTGGGAGGCGACCGTGGTGTGCAGGTCCTCGCCGGAGGTGAACGCCTCGATCAGGCCCTCGTCCTCGGACAGATGGGCCATGACGCGCAGCTCGATCTGGCTGTAGTCGGCGGTCAGCAGCGACTCGAAGCCCTCGCCGACCACGAAGCCGCGCCGGATGGCCCGGCCCTCGTCGGTGCGCACCGGGATGTTCTGGAGGTTGGGGTCGGTGGAGGAGAGCCGGCCGGTGGCCGCCACGGTCTGGTTGAAGGTGGTGTGGATGCGGCCGCCGGGGGCGACGGTCTTGATCAGGCCCTCGACGGTGGAGCGGAGCCGGGCCTGCTCACGGTGGCGCAGCATGATCACCGGGAGTTCGTGGTCGGTCTGTGTGGCCAGCCAGGCCAGCGCGTCCGCGTCCGTGGTGTATCCGGTCTTGGTCTTCTTGGTCTTGGGCAGGCCCAGCTCGCCGAAGAACACCTCCTGGAGCTGCTTGGGGGAGCCCAGGTTGAACTCGTGGCCCACCGCGTCATGAGCCTCCTTGACGGCCTGCTGCACGGCCGCGGCGAACTGCTGCTCCATGCGGTCCAGCCACTCGCGGTCCGCCGCGATGCCCGCCTGTTCCATGCGGGCCAGCAGCGCGGAGACGGGCAGCTCGACATCGCGCAGCAGCTCCACCGCGCCGACCTCGGCGAGCCGCTCGCCGAACGCCGTGCCCAGGTCGAGGATCGTCCGGGCCTGGATCATCAGCGCGTCCTGCTCGGCCTGCTCGTCGGCGCCGAAGGCCAGCTGCCCGCTGTCGGCGGCCTCGGCCGGGGACAGCTCACGGCCCAGATACTCGACCGACAGCGCGTCCAGCGCGAAGGAGCGGCGGCCGGGCTTGACCAGATAGGCGGCGAGCGCGGTGTCCATGGTGACCCCGGCCACGGTCCAGCCGTGCTCGTCGAAGACCCGCATGACGCGCTTGGCGTCATGCATCACCTTGGGCCGGCCCGGGTCCGCGATCCAGCCGGCGAAGGCCTGCTCGTCCGACTCGTCCACCTCCGACGGGTCGAAGCAGACGGCGGGGCCGGAGGCGGTGGCCAGGGCGATCTGGCTGACGCTGCCGCTGCCCAGCGCCCAGGTGTCGAGGGTGGCCAGGCCCAGCGGCTCGGCGCCGTGCAGCTCCAGCCAGGGGGCGAGGTCGCCCGAGCCGATCACCGCGCCGTCCACCGCGACGCCGGGGGCGGCGGCCGCGGGCTCCTCCTCGGCGGCGCCGGGGTCGACGGCCAGGACGCGGTCCCGGAAGTTCTGGTGGCGGAACTCCAGCGCGTCCATGATCACCGAGAGCGCCTGGCGGTCGTACGGGGCGCGCGCGAGCCCGTCGGGGCCGGCGGACAGCTCGACGTCCCGCACCAGCTCGGTCAGCTGCCGGTTGAGCTTGACGGCCTCCAGGTGCTCGCGGAGCTTGTCGCCGACCTTGCCCTTGACCTCGCCGACCCGCTCCACCAGCTCCGCGAAGGAGCCGAACTGGTTGATCCACTTCGCGGCGGTCTTCTCGCCGACGCCCGGGATGCCGGGGAGGTTGTCCGACGGGTCGCCGCGCAGCGCGGCGAAGTCCGGGTACTGCCGCGGGGTGAGGCCGTACTTCTCCTCGACCTTGGCGGGGGTGAAGCGCGTCAGCTCGGAGACGCCCTTCGTCGGGTAGAGGACGGTGACGTGGTCGCTGACCAGCTGGAACGAGTCCCGGTCGCCGGTGACGATCAGCACCTCGAACCCCTTGGCCTCGGCCTGGGTGGCGAGGGTGGCGATGATGTCGTCGGCCTCGAAGCCGTCCACCGCGAAGCGGGGGATGTTCATCGCGTCGAGCATCTCGCCGATCAGCTCGACCTGCCCCTTGAACTCGTCCGGCGACTTGGAGCGGTTCGCCTTGTACTCCGTGAACTGCTCGGAGCGCCAGGTCTTGCGCGAGACGTCGAACGCCACCGCCAGATGCGTGGGCCGCTCATCACGGAGCGTGTTCGCCAGCATCGAGGTGAAGCCGTAGATCGCGTTGGTGGTCTGGCCGGTAGCGGTGTTGAAGTTCTCCGCCGGCAGCGCGAAGAATGCCCGATATGCCAGGGAATGCCCATCCAGCAGGAGCAGCCGGGGGCGGTCTCCCGCACGGTCGGCGGTCGAGGGCGCTGCGGTCTTCTTCGATGCTTTCTCTGCCACGCCCCCGATCCTGCCACGCCCCACCGACAACGTTCCCCGCCTCCCGTCCGAGAACCAGGTGCGCCATGAAAGGATCGGACCCCAAGGAGTGATGTCCGCGCGCGAGGGAGACAGCGACATGGCAGCCAAGCCGCCCGCAGGAGACCCGGTGCAGGACGCACCCGAGGTGACCGCCCCGCAGCACGCCGCCGCCGGGCTGCCCGCCATCGGCCACACCCTGCGCATCGCCCAGCAGCAGATGGGCGTGCGCCGCACCGCGCTCACCCTCCTCAGGGTCAACCAGAAGAACGGCTTCGACTGCCCGGGCTGCGCCTGGCCCGAGGGGGACAAGCGCCACAAGGCCGAGTTCTGCGAGAACGGCGCCAAGGCCGTCGCCGAGGAGGCGACGCTGCGCCGCGTCACCCCCGACTTCTTCGCCGCCCACCCCGTCGCCGACCTGGCCACCCGCAGCGGCTACTGGCTCGGCCAGCAGGGCCGCCTCACCCAGCCGATGTATCTGCCCGAGGGCGCCGAGTCGTACGAGCCGGTCACCTGGGAGCGCGCCTTCGACCTCATCGCCGAGGAGCTGCGCGCCCTCTCCTCCCCCGACGAGGCCGTCTTCTACACCTCGGGGCGCACCAGCAACGAGGCCGCCTTCCTCTACCAGCTCTTCGCCCGCGAATTCGGCACCAACAACCTGCCCGACTGCTCGAACATGTGCCATGAGTCCTCCGGCTCGGCGCTGACCGAGACCCTCGGCGTGGGCAAGGGCAGCGTGCTGCTCGACGACCTCCACCAGGCCGATCTGATCATCGTGGCCGGGCAGAACCCGGGCACCAACCACCCGCGGATGCTCTCCGCCCTGGAGCGGGCCAAGGCCGGCGGCGCGAAGATCATCAGCATCAACCCGCTGCCCGAGGCCGGCCTGGAGCGGTTCAAGAACCCGCAGACCCCGCGCGGCCTGGTCGGCGGCGGCACCGCGCTCACCGACCTCTTCCTCCAGATAAGGCTGGGCGGCGACCAGGCCCTCTTCCGCGCCCTGAACCGGCTGATCCTCGAGGCCGCCGACACCACCCCCGGCGCGGTGGACGAGGAGTTCGTCCGCGAGCACACCCACGGGTTCGAGGAGTTCGCCGCCGCGGCCCGCGCCGCCGACTGGGACGAGACGCTGCGCGCCACCGGCCTGGAGCGGGCCGAGATCGACCAGGCCCTGCGGATGGTCCTCGCCTCCGAGCGCACCATCGTGTGCTGGGCCATGGGCCTGACCCAGCACAAGCACTCCGTGCCCACCATCCGGGAGGTCGTCAACTTCCTGCTGCTGCGCGGCAATGTGGGCCGCCCCGGCGCCGGGGTGTGCCCGGTGCGCGGGCACAGCAATGTGCAGGGCGACCGCACCATGGGCATCTTCGAGCGCCCCGCCCCGGCCTTCCTGGACGCCCTGGAGCGGGAGTTCGGCTTCGCCCCGCCGCGCGAGCACGGCCTGGACGTCGTACGGGCCATCCGGGCCCTGCGCGACGGGCAGGCCAAGGTCTTCTTCGCCATGGGCGGCAACTTCGTCTCCGCCTCCCCCGACACCGAGGTGACCGAGGCCGCGATGCGCCGCGCCCGGCTCACCGTCCATGTGTCCACCAAGCTGAACCGGTCCCATGTGGTCACCGGCGCCCGCGCGCTGATCCTGCCCACGCTCGGCCGTACGGAGCGCGATCTCCAGGGCGGCGGGGAGCAGTTCGTCACCGTCGAGGACTCCATGGGCATGGTGCACGCCTCGCGCGGGCGCCTGGAACCCGCGAGCCCCGGGCTTCTCTCGGAGCCCGCCATCGTCTCCCGGCTGGCCCGGCGCGTGCTGGGCGCCGAAAGCCGCACCCCCTGGGAGGAGTTCGAGAAGGACTACGACACGGTCCGTGACCGCATCGCGGCCGTGATCCCCGGCTTCGAGGACTTCAACGCCCGGGTGCGCCGGCCGGGCGGGTTCGCGCTGCCGCACGCCCCGCGCGACTCCCGGAGCTTCCCCACCGCCACCGGCAAGGCCAACTTCACCGCCGCTCCCGTCGAGTACCCGCGGGCGCCCGAGGGCCGGCTGCTGCTTCAGACCCTCCGCTCCCACGACCAGTACAACACCACCATCTACGGCCTGGACGACCGCTACCGCGGCATCAAGAACGGCCGCCGTGTGGTGCTGGTGCACCCCGACGACGCCCGCGCGCTCGGCTTCGCCGACGGCTCGTACGCCGACCTGGTCAGCGAGTGGACGGACGGCAGCGAGCGGCGCGCGTCCGGCTTCCGGGTCGTCCACTACCCGACCGCGCGCGGCTGCGCGGCCTCCTACTACCCGGAGACCAACGTCCTGGTCCCGCTGGACGCCACCGCCGACACCAGCAACACCCCGGCCAGCAAGTCCGTGGTGGTCCGCCTGGAACAATCCACCCCCGCCTAAGCGTTTGCTCAGCCGAGGACACCCGAGCGATTGGAGCAGGACCCGATGGGCGAGCAGACCGGTGTGACGTTCCCGCAAGAGGTCATCGACGAGTACGCGGCGCTCGGCGTCGACCTCCCCGCGCTGTTCTCCGCCGGGCACCTCGGCACCCGCATGGGCGTGCAGATCCTCGAGGCCTCCGCCGAGCGCGTGGTGGGCACGATGCCGGTCGAGGGCAACACCCAGCCGTACGGGCTGCTGCACGGCGGCGCCTCGGCGGTGCTCGCCGAAACGCTCGGCTCCGTCGGCTCGATGCTCCACGGCGGCAGTACCAAGATCGCCGTCGGGGTCGACCTCAACTGCACCCACCACCGCGGCGTACGCTCCGGCCTGGTCACCGGCGTCGCCACCCCCGTCCACCGCGGCCGCTCCACCGCCACGTACGAGATCGTCATCACCGACGAGCAGGACCGGCGCGTGTGCTCGGCCCGGCTGACCTGTCTGCTGCGCGAGGTCGGCACGGCGCAGGCGCTGACCGAGGCCGCCGGCGAGGCCAAGGACGGCCCGGCGCGCTGACGGCGGGCGGAGTTGGGCCCGGCCACCCGCCGGGCCCTCCCAAGCCCCCACAGCGCCGCGCCCGAGCACCTCCCCGAGCACCACCCCGAACGGCCCCCGTCCGCACGGTCGTTGCCCGCCCGCAGGGGCGGCTCTACGGTCTTCCCATGGGGGCATCGACCCGTCACCCGCCGACCCGCGCGCGGACGCGCCCAGGCGCCGTCCACGCCCTCGCGCCGACACTCGCCGCCGCGCTGGCACTCGCCGCGGCGGCGACCGCGTGCAGCGACCCGGAGTCACGACCCGCCCCCGCCCCGCGAAGCACCTCGGCCAACAGCGCCTCCCCTCGGGCGACTTCACCCGTCCGGCTGTGCTTCGACCTCATCTCGTACTGGGCCGAGCAGGATCTGCGGGGCAGCACCTGGGCCGGGCTCGACTGGGAGCAGAAGGGGATGTCCAACCAGCAGTTCGAGATCTACGACGACATCGTGCACGCCGCGCGGGCGGAGCAGAAGCGGCGCGGCGCCGCGGCCGCCAGGAAACTGATCAGCCAGGAGACCCTGCGGCGCTGCACGGCGGAGGGCGGCGCGACCCACAGTTCGGAGAACTGGCGCCCGCCGTCATGACCGTCGAGCGTAACACTGCGTAACATTCACGCAATGCAAGACTAGGTCTTGACTTAGACCCGCGCCTGTACTGTTGATCTTTTGACGTACATGATCCCACGTCAGTCCACACATCCCCCGTCGCTCCCCCACACTGCTTAGCGGAACTGCGGCTTCTCAGTATCCGGACTTCACAGGTTCAGCGCATACACCCCATTCGTCCCTTAGGTTCCGCTACACGGACACGGCCTGGTGACCTGTGTCATAACAAGACAGTCACATCATGGTCTGGCCCACTGCCCCCCGCTGCCCTACGCGCCTAGAGTCACAGCCAGTCACCACGCCGTCGGGTGTTCACTCAACATCCGCCGAACGTTCCAGAATCTCCGGCGACGGCACGCGGAAGCGGGGCCGGCCAGGGAAAGGATTCCTCGTGCGACACCGTTCCTTGCTCATCATCACGACCGCGGTCACTGCGGGAGCACTCACCCTCAGCGCCTGTGGGTCGCGCGACAAGAGTGACAGCGACAGCGCCGACAACAACAAGAAGACCACCGTCGTCATCGGTGTCGACGCCCCGCTGACCGGCTCCCTGTCCGCCCTCGGCCAGGGCATCAAGAACTCGGTCGACCTCGCGACCAGAGTGGCCAACAAGAACAACGAAGTACCGGGCGTCACCTTCAAGATCAAGGAATTCGACGACCAGGCCGTGCCCTCGTCCGGCAAGCAGAACGCCACCTCGATGGTCGACGACGACACGATCCTGGGCACGGTCGGGCCGCTGAACTCCGGCGTCTCCCAGTCCATGCAGGGCGTGTTCGCCAAGGCCGACCTGGCGCAGGTCTCCCCCGCGAACACCAACCCCGAGCTGAGCCAGGGTCCCGACTGGGCCGCGAACAAGAAGACCCGCCCCTTCAAGACGTACTTCCGCACCGCGACGACCGACGTCATCCAGGGCCGCTTCGCCGCGCAGTACTACTACAAGGACGCCAAGAAGCGGAAGGTCTTCGTCGTCGACGACAAGCAGACCTACGGCGCTGGCCTCGCCAAGATCTTCTCCGAGGAGTTCAAGCGCCTCGGCGGCAAGGTCGTCGGCACCGACCACCTGACCGTCAAGGAGACCGACTTCTCCGGCATCGCCGGCAAGGTCAAGTCCACCGGCGCGGACTCCGTCTACTTCGGTGGCCAGTACCCCGAGGGCGGCCTCCTGTCCGACCAGGTCAAGCAGGCCGGGGCCAACGTCCCGGTCATGGGCGGCGACGGCATCTACGACCCCGCCTTCATCAAGGCCTCGGGCACCAACAACGACGGCGACCTGGCTACCTCGGTCGGCTACCCCGTCGAGGACCTCGCCTCCGCCAAGAACTTCGTCAAGGAGTACGCGGCCCAGGGCTATGACGACCCGTACGCGGCCTACGGCGGCTACTCGTACGACGCCGCCTGGTCGATCATCCAGGCCGTCAAGACCGTGGTCCAGGAGAACGACGGCAAGCTGCCCGACGACGCCCGCGCCAAGATCACCGAGGCGCTGAACAAGGTCTCCTTCGACGGCGTGACCGGCAAGGTCTCCTTCGACCAGTACGGCGACACCACCAACAAGCAGCTGACCGTCTACGAGGTCCAGAAGGGCGCCTGGAAGTCCGTGAAGAGCGACACCTTCAAGGACTGACCCTTCAGGGATCTGCCCCGCACATCACCCCCCAGCCGCGCGGAGGCGCAACAGCGCCCCCGCGCGGCGTCATATCCGACACGCTCATCGGAGGCCCTGCGGTGCACGAACTGCCGCAAACGCTGGTCAACGGCCTGACCCTTGGCGCCCTCTACGGCTTGATCGCCATCGGGTACACCATGGTCTACGGCATCGTCCAGCTCATCAACTTCGCCCATGGCGAGATCTTCATGATCGGTGGCTTCGGAGCCCTCACCATCTACATCTGGCTCCCCAGCGGCACCGCGCTCTCCCTGGCCCTGCCCCTCATGCTGATCGGCGGCGTCGTCGCCTCGGTGGCCATCGCCACCGCCGCCGAACGCTTCGCGTACCGGCCACTGCGCGGAGGCCCCAGGCTCGCGCCCCTGATCACCGCGATCGGCCTGTCCATCGCGCTCCAGCAGGCCGTGTGGGCCTTCTACCCGGACGCCAAGAAGCCGCGGCAGTTTCCCCAGTTCGAGGGCAAGTCCCTGGAGATCTTCAGCAACCTGCACATCCAGCGCGGCGACGTCTTCCTCCTCATAGCCGCCCCGCTGTGCATGCTCGCCCTGGGCCTGTTCGTCTCCAAGAGCCGTGCCGGACGCGCCATGCAGGCCACCGCGCAGGACCCCGACACCGCCAAACTGATGGGCATCAACACCGACCGCATCATCGTGATGGCCTTCGCCATCGGCGGCGCGTTCGCCGCCGTCGCCGCGCTGGCCCACGGGCTGAAGTACGGTCAGATCAACTTCGAGATGGGCTTCATCGCCGGCCTCAAGGCCTTCACCGCCGCCGTGCTCGGCGGCATCGGCAACATCTACGGCGCCATGCTCGGCGGAGTCGTCCTCGGCATCGCCGAAGCCCTGGCCATCAAGTACATCCAGGACATCCCGGGCATGGAACAGCTCGGCGGCGGCGCCTGGAAGGACGTCTGGGCCTTCACCCTGCTCATCGTCGTTCTGCTGGTCAGGCCACAGGGCCTGCTCGGCGAACGCGTGGCGGACCGGGCGTGAGGAGGGAACACATGACCACCGACACGAACAAGACCACGGGCGAGAACACCCAGCGCGGGGGAAGCCCCGCCACACTGCGGGCGATCACCGCCGCCGGCGGCCTCGCCTCCGTCGTCTCCACCTTCCTCGCCTGGACCTGGACCTCCGAGTTCCCCGGCGACCTCACCTTCAACGGCTACCCCGGCGGCCTCCAGATCCTCACCCTGGTGATGGGCCTGCTCACCACCGTCTTCGCGCTGTCCGCCATGGACCTGCGCGGCCTGCGCTGGCTCACCCCCGCCGGCTCCACCCAGGCCCTGCGGCTCATAGCCCTCGGCACCTTCGCCACCACCTGGTTCACCATCATCGCCATCGCCGTCGACCTCGGCGGCGTGGCCAACTGGGAGCCCGGCGCCTGGGTCGCCGCCGTCGCCAGCGTGATCCCCCTCGCGGCCCTCCTGCTCCCGAACGACACCCGGCCGCTCAAGCGCCCGGCGGAGCTTCCCTCCTGGGCCGAGATCCTCATCATCGCCGCGGTCTTCGCGGTCGGGCTCTACATCGTCAACTACGGCATCCAGACCGACGCGGACCACCCCGAGCCGTTCCTCGGCTATCTGATCGCCGTGGGCTTCGCCGCCGCCGCCCTCTTCAAGGCCGGGGTGATCGCCCGGCTGAGCGCGCTCACCGCGGAGTATCGTTCCATCACCCTCATCGCGGCCCTGGTGACCGCGGTGGTCTTCCCGTTCACCCAGAACAAGGCCAGCTACACCGAGCTCGGCGTCAACATCCTCATCTTCGCGACCGTCGCCCTCGGCCTGAACATCGTGGTCGGCCTCGCCGGCCTCCTCGACCTCGGCTATGTCGCCTTCCTCGGCGTCGGCGCGTACACCGCCGCCCTGGTCTCCGGAGCCGGCTCCTCCACCATCGACCTCCACCTCCCCTTCTGGGCCGCCATCGTCGCGGGCGCCGTCGTCTCCCTGATCTTCGGCGTCCTCATCGGCGCACCCACCCTGCGGCTGCGCGGCGACTACCTCGCCATCGTGACCCTCGGGTTCGGAGAGATCTTCCGCATCGTCATGCTGAACCTCGACGGCACCTCCGGACCCTCCGTCACCAACGGCCCCAACGGCATCCCCAACATCCCCGCGCTGGAGATCTTCGGCTTCAACTTCGACGAAGATCACACCGTCCTCGGCCACACGCTCGACTCGAACGCCAACTATTTCTTCCTGATGCTGCTGGTGACGATCGTCGTCGTGCTCGTCTTCAGCCGCGCCGGCAACTCCCGCATCGGCCGCGCCTGGGTCGCCATCCGCGAGGACGAGACCGCCGCCACCGCCATGGGCATCAACGGCTTCCGCGTCAAGCTCATCGCCTTCGCCCTCGGCGCCACCCTCGCCGGTGTGGCCGGCACCGTCTGGGCCCACGTCCAGACCACCGTGGTACCCGAGCAGTACGTCTTCGCCGGGCCCGTGCCCCCCAACTCCACCTTCCTGCTCGCCGCCGTCATCCTCGGCGGCATGGGCACCATCGGCGGCCCCCTCCTCGGCGCCACACTCCTGTTCCTGATCCCCAAGAAGCTGGAATTCTTCCAGGACTACCAGCTACTCGGTTTCGGTATCGCGCTCATCCTCCTGATGCGCTTCCGCCCCGAAGGGATCATCCCCAACCGGCGTCAGCAGCTCGAATACCACGAGAAGGACCAGCTCGACGCCCCCGACCAGCCCCAGCTCTCCGGCAACGCCGTCGGCGTGACCAAGGCGGAGGCGTAACAGAGATGACGACCACCACCTCTCCCGTACTCAGCGCCAGCGGCGTGACCATGCGCTTCGGCGGACTCACCGCCGTACGCTCCGTCGACCTCACCGTCAACTCCGGCGAGATCGTCGGCCTCATCGGCCCCAACGGCGCCGGCAAGACCACCTTCTTCAACTGCCTGACCGGGCTGTACGTCCCCACCGAGGGCAGCGTCACCTACCAGGGCAGCGTCCTGCCGCCCAAACCCCACCTGGTCACCCAGGCCGGCGTCGCCCGCACCTTCCAGAACATCCGGCTCTTCGCCAACATGACCGTCCTGGAGAACGTGCTCGTCGGCCGCCACACCCGCACGAAGGAGGGCCTGTGGTCGGCCCTTCTGCGCGGCCCCGGCTTCAAACGCGCCGAAGCCGCCTCCAAGGCACGCGCCATGGAACTCCTCGAGTTCACCGGGCTCGCCCACAAGGCCGACCACCTCTCGCGCAACCTCCCCTACGGCGAACAGCGCAAGCTGGAGATCGCCCGCGCCCTCGCCAGCGACCCCGGCCTGCTCCTCCTCGACGAGCCCACCGCCGGCATGAACCCCCAGGAGACCCGGGCCACCGAGGAACTCGTCTTCGCCATCCGGGACCAGGGCACCGCCGTCCTCGTCATCGAGCACGACATGCGGTTCATCTTCAACCTCTGCGACCGCGTCGCCGTGCTCGTCCAGGGCCAGAAGCTCATCGAGGGCACCCCCGACGTCGTCCAGAGCGACGAACGCGTGATCGCCGCCTACATCGGCACCCCCTTCGAGGGCGAGCCGGGCGCGGAGGAGGCCGCCGAGGTCGAGGCCGCCGAAGCGCAGCAGAGCACCGGGACGGGCGCGACCCCGCAGAGCACCACAGCACGTACGGAGGACGGACAGTGACCGCACTGCTCGAGGTCGAGGACCTGCGCGTCGCCTACGGCAAGATCGAGGCCGTCAAGGGCATCTCGTTCAGTGTCGAGGCCGGCCAGGTCGTCACCCTCATCGGCACCAACGGCGCGGGCAAGACCACCACCCTGCGCACCCTGTCGGGGCTCCTCCAGCCGCTCGGCGGCTCCATCCGCTTCGACGGCAAGCCGCTGAACGGCGTCCCCGCCCACAAGATCGTCGCCCTCGGGCTGGCCCACTCCCCCGAGGGCCGGCACATCTTCCCGCGCCTGACCATCGCCGAGAACCTCCAACTCGGCGCGTTCCTGCGCAAGGACGGCGACGGCATCGCCGCGGACATGCAGAAGGCGTACGACCTCTTCCCCATCCTCGGCGAACGCCGCACCCAGGCCGCGGGCACCCTCTCCGGCGGCGAGCAGCAGATGCTCGCCATGGGCCGCGCCCTGATGTCCCGCCCCAAGCTGCTCATGCTCGACGAGCCCTCCATGGGCCTCTCCCCGATCATGATGCAGAAGATCATGCAGACGATCGCCGAGCTCAAGACCCAGGGCACCACGATCCTGCTCGTCGAGCAGAACGCCCAGGCCGCCCTGTCGCTGGCCGACCACGGGCATGTGATGGAGATCGGCAAGATCGTGCTGTCGGGGACCGGCGCGGAGCTGCTGCACGACGAGTCGGTGCGCAAGGCCTACCTGGGCGAGGACTGACCCCCGCACCCACCCGACGACGAGGGCCTGTCCGTACCACCGTGGTACGGACAGGCCCTCGTCGTCTGCTGTTCGCTACTGCTGCTGCTTCTTCTCCGCCGCGTCCTCGATGACGGCCTCGGCGACCTGCTGCATGGACAACCGGCGGTCCATCGAGGTCTTCTGGATCCAGCGGAAGGCGGCGGGCTCGGTCAGCCCGTACTGGGTCTGGAGGATGCTCTTCGCGCGGTCGACGAGCTTGCGGGTCTCCAGGCGCTGGGCGAGGTCGGCGACCTCCTTCTCCAGCGTCTTCAGCTCGGTGAAGCGGGAGACGGCCATCTCGATGGCCGGGACCACATCGCTCTTGCTGAACGGCTTCACGAGGTACGCCATGGCGCCCGCGTCCCGGGCCCGCTCGACGAGCTCGCGCTGCGAGAAGGCGGTGAGCATGAGGACCGGGGCGATACGGTCGGCGGCGATGCGCTCGGCGGCGGAGATCCCGTCGAGGACCGGCATCTTCACATCGAGAATCACCAGGTCGGGGCGGTGCTCCTGAGCGAGCGCGACGGCCGTCTCGCCATCGCCCGCCTCGCCGACGACGGAGTACCCCTCCTCCTCGAGCATCTCCTTGAGGTCGAGGCGGATGAGGGCCTCGTCCTCGGCGATGACCACGCGGGTGGTGTGCGGGGGGACGTGCGACTGCGCGTCGGGGGCGTCAGTGGTGCTCAATGTGCTCCTCGCTCCTTCACCGGTCGGGCACCACGAGCCTACCTAGCTGCGGTAAGGTGGACGCGCAGTGGGTCATTGGTGACCTTCGAAACTGCAGGCCCCGGTAGCCCAATTGGCAGCAGGCAATGGATTCAAAACCCATACAGTGTCGGTTCGAGTCCGACCCGGGGCACTTTTCCTTCGATTCCAAGGTCACCTCAGAATCGATGCACTTCACTCGATGAAGTGAACATCCCTTCGAGCGGGCAACACGCACGGTAGCACCAGCCACGCTCGATGGTGTGTACGACCTCGAAACGCGCAAGCGAGCCCTCGCTCTCGTCGGCCAGGGCCGGAGCCTCAATTCCGTGAGCAAGCAGACCGGGATATCCCGCGCCGCGATTCGTGCGTGGCAGATCCGGATCGAACCCCTCTCCTGGGCTCCCCAGGGCGGCGCATGTCCCAGATGCGCGCCCGAGCTGCGGCTGCCGGAGGAGCCCGCCGCCTACGCCTATCTACTCGGCCTGTACCTCGGCGACGGCTGTATCAGCCGCCTCAAGAAAGGCGCGTACTTCCTTCGCATCGCATGCGCGGATGTCTGGCCGGGCCTCATTGACGCCTGTGCGGCGGCGGTGCGGGCCGTGCGGCCCGACAACAGTGTGTGCCGCGTTCAGCGGCAGGGATGCGTCATGGTGACCGGCTACAGCAAGCACTGGCCATGTCTGCTCCCTCAGCACGGGCCAGGGAAGAAGCACGAGAGGCCGATCGTTCTCGAACCCTGGCAACAGGAGATCGTGGACGCGAATCCGTGGGAGTTCGTCCGAGGGCTCGTGCACTCCGACGGCTGCCGGATCACCAACTGGACCGTGAAGGACGTTGGCGGGGTGCGGAAGCGGTACGAGTATCCGAGGTACTTCTTCACCAACAAGTCCGCCGACATCCGGGGGCTTTACACCAACACGCTCGACCAGTTAGGCGTCGACTGGAAGCGGCCGAACGCCTGGAACATCTCCGTCGCCAGGCGCGCCTCCGTCGCCCTCATGGACGCCCACATCGGGCCGAAGTACTGAGCGCGCGCCCAGCGCCCCGTACTCCGGCCCGCATCGAAGTCCTACCGCAGGTCGCCCTCGCCGATGTGGTGCACGCGGACGAGGTTGGTCGAGCCGGAGACGCCGGGCGGGGAGCCGGCGGTGATGATGACGAGGTCGCCCTTCTGGCAGCGGCCGATCCGCAGCAGTTCCTCGTCGACCTGGGCCACCATCTCGTCCGTGGACTCGACCATCGGACCGAGGAAGGTCTCCACACCCCAGGTGAGGTTCAGCTGGGAGTGGGTCGACGGCTCGGGAGTGAAGGCGAGGAGGGGGATGGGGGAGCGGTAGCGGGAGAGGCGGCGGACGGTGTCGCCGCTCTGGGTGAAGGCGACCAGGAACTTCGCGCCGAGGAAGTCGCCCATCTCCGCCGCCGCGCGCGCGACCGCGCCGCCCTGGGTGCGGGGCTTGTTGCGTTCGGTGAGCGGGGGGAGGCCCTTGGCGAGGATGTCCTCTTCGGCCGCCGCGACGATACGGCCCATGGTCTTGACCGTCTCGATGGGGTACTTGCCGACGCTGGTCTCGCCGGAGAGCATCACCGCGTCCGTGCCGTCGATGACCGCGTTGGCGACGTCCGAGGCCTCGGCCCGGGTGGGGCGGGAGTTCTCGATCATGGAGTCGAGCATCTGGGTCGCGACGATGACCGGCTTCGCGTTCCGCTTGGCGAGCTTGATCGCGCGCTTCTGGACGATCGGCACCTGCTCCAGCGGCATCTCCACGCCCAGGTCGCCGCGCGCGACCATGATCCCGTCGAAGGCGTCGACGATCCCTTCGAGGTTCTCGACCGCCTGCGGCTTCTCGATCTTCGCGATGACCGGGAGCCGGACGCCCTCCTCCTGCATGACCCGCCGCACATCCACCACGTCGTTGCCGTTGCGGACAAAGGACAGGGCGATGATGTCGGCGCCGGTGCGCAGCGCCCAGCGGAGGTCTTCGATGTCCTTGTCGGAGAGGGCGGGGACGGAGACGGCGACTCCGGGGAGGTTGAGGCCCTTGTGGTCGGAGACCATGCCGCCTTCGATGACCATGGTGTGCACGCGCGGACCTTCAACGTCCACGACTTCAAGGGTCACCCGGCCGTCGTCGACGAGGATGCGCTCGCCCCGGCTGACGTCGGTGGCCAGGCCTTTATAGGTGGTACCGCAGCGCAGCCGGTCGCCCTCGATCGGCTCGACGGTGATGGTGAACTCATCCCCGCGTTCAAGGAGTACAGGGCCTTCATGGAAACGGCCGAGACGAATCTTCGGACCTTGAAGGTCGGCGAGGATGCCGACGCTGCGACCGGTTTCCAGCGCGGCCTTTCGGACTCGCCGGTAACGCTCCTCGTGCTCGGCGTAGGTGCCGTGGCTGAGGTTGAAGCGGGCCACGTCCATTCCGGCTTCGACGAGCGCCTTGATCTGCTCGTACGAGTCGGTTGCGGGTCCCAAAGTACAGACGATTTTTGCTCGGCGCATGCCGCGAGCCTACGACTTACCAGTCGGTAAAGAACCGGGAACCAGCCACTCCCCCGTGGCCTTTGGATGGCCGGTCATCGACAACTAATGAAACGTGCGCGGGTCCGCTCTGATGAGCGGTTTATCTGACCCGCGCACGTCAGTGTGCGGCTCGCTCAAAGCTGCGGAGGCGACATCGTAAAGCGGGCATTGACCTGCGCGTAGACGGTCTGGCGCTGGGGTTCGAGGTCCAGGGCGGGGGCGGCCTGGGGCGCGCCGCCGTAGCCGGCGGAGCGCGCCGCCCCGTAGGCGACGGGGTAGGGCTGCTCGGCGTGCTCCGCGTCGAGGTCGGCGAGCTCGACGAGGGCGACGAGCCGGGCGTCGAGGGCGCCAGCGTACTCGCGTGCGCGCTGGACCGCTTCCCGTACGGCCTGGCGGCGCGCTTCGGCGTGGGCGGGCGAGTCGGGGCGCAGGGCCCAGAAGGGCCCGTTGACCTGGGTGAGCTCGAGGTCGGCGAGGCGGGTGGTGAGCTCGCCCAGCGCGGTGAAGTCGGAGACGGTGGCCGAGAGATGCACTCGGCCGTGGTAGGCGTGTATGCGCTCGTGACGGCCCTTGGCGGTGAGCTGCGGGGTGATGGCGAAGGCGCCGGTCTCCAGCTTCTCGACCGCCTGGCCGTAGGACGTCACGAGGTCGAGGACGTGGGCGTTGCGGCGGGTGAGGTCTTCGAGGGCGGTGCGGCGGTCGCTGCCGCGGGCGCTGACGGTGACGCCGAGGCGGGCGATCTCGGGGTCGACTTCGAGGCGGGCCTCACCGCGGACCGCGACGCGCGGGGTTTCGGGGGTGCCGTAGGGCACGGCGGCGGTCATGGGCTGCGGGGAGGCGTGATCCATGGGGTGGGCTCCTTACGCACAGAAAAAGGGAGGGAAGGGAGAGAAGGGAGAAAAAGGGGTGAAGCGGTGGGTGTGGACGCCTTGTCAGACGGGCGTCTGCACGCGGCCCTGCCCGGGGCGGTCTCGGTGCAGCGACAGGGCGATGTCCACGAGCGGGACCCGGGGCAGCTCGGCGACGCGATCGAGGTCGACCCAGGCGGCCTGGTCCGTGGAGCCGTTGGTCTCGTGGCGCAGTTGCCCGCCGACGACATGCGCGGTGTAGACGACGCGGAGGCCGTGGAAGTCGGCGTCGCGGCCGCGGCGGCGGGCATAGCGGTGGTGGACGGAGTCGATGCCGAGCAGGTCGTCGATCTCGACGGTGTAGCCGGTCTCCTCCTCGACCTCGCGGATGGCGGCGTCGTACGGGTCTTCGCCGTGCCGGATGCCGCCACCGGGCATCGTCCACTGTTTGGCGTCGGGGCCGACCCATCGGGCGAGGAGGATCTTGCCGTCCTGGATGCAGACGGCGTACGCGGCGACTCTGAGCTGTCTGTTGGCCATCACCCAAGGATGGCCTGGCTGTCGGTTGATCGAAAGCTGGGGTGGTCAGGTGCTGGTATGGGCGAGGCGGTCGCGCTGCCCGGGGAGGTGTCCGCCGATGACGGGGGCGCCGGGGCCGGTGGGCGGAAGGCCGAAGGTGGTGAAGGCGGTGCGCCGCGGGAGGGCGTAGACCGGTTCGCTGGTCAGCGAGTTGAGGATGACGGCGGAGCGCCAGGCGGCGAGGCCGAGGTCGGGGGCGCCCACGCCGTGGGAGTGGCGCTCGGCGTTCTGTACGTAGATGGAGCCCTTGACGATGGGGTCGAGGACGATGCGGTGGTGTTCGTCGATGCGGGGGCGTTCCCGGGAGTCGCGGCGGATGTAGGGGTCGAGGGCGGCGATGAGGGTCTCGATGCGCCGTTCGCGGTAGCCGGTGGCGAGGACCACGGCTTCGGTGGTGTGGCGGCTGCGGGTGCCCTGTTGGCGGTGTTCGAGGTGGAGTTCCAGGCGGGCGTCGGCGATGCGGCCGGCGGTGCGGACGGTGACGTCGGGGGTGAGCACGGCGTCGGGCCAGCCGCCCTGTCGGGCGCGGCGGTAGAGCTCGTCGTGGATCTCCGTCATGGTGTCGTGCGCGATGCCCTTGTAGAGCTGCCACTGGCGGCGCAGCAGTTGGTCGCGCACGCACTCCGGCAGGGCGTGGAAGTAGCGGGTGTAGTCGGGGGTGAAGTGTTCGAGGCCGAGCTTGCTGTACTCCATGGGCGCGAAGGCGGGGGTGCGGGTGAGCCAGTGGAGGCCTTCGGCGCCGGGCGGCCGGCTGCGGAGCAGGTCGAGGAAGACCTCGGCGCCGGACTGGCCGGAGCCGACGACGGTGACATGGCCGGTGGCCAGCAGCTGTTCGCGGTGCTGGAGGTAGTCGGCGGAGTGGATGACGGGGACGCCGGGGGCGTCGACGAGGGGGCACAGGGGCGCGGGGACGTGGGGTTCGGTGCCGACGCCGAGCACCAGGGAGCGGGTGTAGCTGCGGCCCATGTGCAGGGCCTGGCCCCTGGGGTCGAGTTCGGTGAAGTCGATCTCGAAGAGCAGGTGGTCGTGGTTCCAGCGGACGGCGTCGATCTGGTGGCCGAAGTGGAGGCTGGGGAGGTGGTGGCTGACCCAGCGGCAGTAGTCCTCGTACTCGGCGCGTTCGATGTGGAAGCGCTCGGAGAGGTAGAAGGGGAAGAGCCGTTCGCGGGCCTTGAGGTAGTTCAGGAAGGTCCAGGGGCTGGCCGGGTCTGCGAGGGTGACGAGGTCGCCGAGGAACGGGACCTGGACCCTGGCGCCGTCGACGAGGAGGCCCGAGTGCCATTGGAAGGCGGGGCGCTGTTCGTAGAAGGCGGTGCGCAGGCTGGGGACGCCGTGGGCGAGGGCGGCCAGGGAGAGGTTGAACGGGCCGATGCCGATGCCGGCGAGGTCCAGGGGATGTTCGGGGCAGGCTGCGGCGGGGGTGGAAGCGGGGGTGGTGTTGTGGGTGGGGGGTTGCGCGGTGCTCATGGGGTGTTGCCTTCCACGAGTTCGACCAGCGCCCGCAGGTCGCTGGGCTGGATGTGCGGGTTGAGGACGGTGGCCTTGAGCCACAGCCCGTCGGATGTGGCGGCTCGGCCGAGGACGGCCCGGCCCTCGCGCAGGAGGCGGCGTCGTAGGGCGGCGACGGCGGCCGGGCCTGCTCCGGTGGGCCGGAAGAGGACGGTGCTGATGGCGGGGCGGGCGTAGAGGTCGAGTCCGGGTCGGGAGTCGATGAGGTCGGCGAGGTCCTGGGCGGCGGCGCAGGCGCGCTCGACGAGGTCGCCGAGGCCGCGGCGGCCGAGGGCGCGCAGGGTGACGGCGATCTTGAGGATGTCGGGGCGGCGGGTGGTGCGCAGGGAGCGGCCGAGGAGGTCGGGGAGGCCGGCGGCGGCGTCGTCGGCGGCGTTGAGGTACTCGGCGCGGTGGGTGAGCGGGGCGAGGGCGGCGCTGTCGGGGACGGCGAGGAGGCCGGCCGCGGCGGGCTGCCAGCCGAGTTTGTGCAGGTCGAGCGCGGCGGTCCGGGCTCGGTCGAGCCCGTCGAGCCTGGTCCGCAGGGTGTTGCTGAACAGGAGCGGGCCGCCGTAGGCGGCGTCGATGTGGAGGGTGGCCGCATGGCGGTCGCAGAGGTCGGCGATGGGCGGCAGGGGGTCGATGGCGCCGGTGTCGGTGGTGCCCGCGGTGGCGACGACGAGCAGGGGGCGGCCGGGGAGCCCGGTGAGGGCGTCGTGGAGGCGGGCCGGGTCCAGGACGCCGGTGGGGGTGGGGATCGTGAGCGGCTCGGGGAGGCCGAGGAGCCAGGCCGCGCGGTGGACGCTGTGGTGGGCGTTGGCCCCGCAGACGACCTGGAGGGGGTCCGTGGCGCCCGCCGTGCGGGCGGCCTCGCGGGCGAGCAGCAGGGCGAGTTGGTTGGCCTCGGTGGAGCCGGTGGTGGCGAGGGCGTCGGGGGCCGGGCGGCGGGGGTGGACGAGCCGGGCCAGGGCGCGGCAGGTCAGCGCCTCGAGCTCGCCGGCGGCGGGGGCCTGGTCCCAGGAGTCGAGGGAGGGGTTGAGGGCGCTGGCGGCGAAGTCGGCGGCGGCCGCGACGGCGAGCGGCGGGCAGTGCAGATGGGCGGTGCAGTGCGGCTCGGCGGGGTCGGCGGCGCCCGCGGCGAGGGCCCGGACGAGGGTGTGCAGGGCTGCGCGGGCGCCGGTGCCGACGGTGGGCAGTACGGGCTCGGCGGCGGCCCGTACGCGGCGGGCGACGGCGCGGGGGCCGCCGGGCGGGAGGGGGCCGCCGCGGTCGGCGGCGCCGGTGGCGAGGGCGTGGAGGACGGTGTCGAGCATCGGGCGGAGCGCGCGCGGGCCTTCGATACCGCCGGCCAGGAGGCGGGCGGTCCCGGAAGCGGGCACAGGCATGGGTGTGCCCCTCGTCTCGAGTTCGGGCGGGGTGGGAGCGGTCCTGGCGATGTCTCGGAGGCGGCGCCGATCGCCCGGGAGGCGGGTCTCGCGGCGTCAGTGGACGGACCAGACCTCGCGGAACGGGCGGAACTTCGGCGAAGCTTCCGGAACACGGCCTAAAGTACTTCGCACGCAAGCGGTTCGGGGCGTGGCGGCGGCAGGTCCACTCGTACGTGGTAGTGCCGGTGCGGGAATTGATCGCGGAGCGGCACGCGGCGGTTTCCGTACGATGCCGGGCACGGAACGGCAGGAGGCCAGGGGGCGCGATGGACCGGGAGCCGGACGACAGCGACAGCGACAGCGATCTGACCGAGGAGCTCATCGCCTCGGTGCTGGCCGCGACGCGGCTGCTGGTGGCGATCTCGGCGCGGGCGCTCGCCTCGATCGACGAGACGCTGACGGCGACGCAACTGCGCGCCCTGGTGGTGCTGGACAGCTGTGGCCCCGCGAAGCTGGCGGCGCTGGCGTCCGGGCTGGGGGTGAACCCGTCCACCGCCATGCGGACGGTGGACCGGCTGGAGTCCCTGGGTCTGGTGGACCGGCGGGTCAATCCGGACAGCCGCCGGGAAGTGGTGCTGCGGCTGACGGACCGGGGCGCGGAGGTGGTGGACCGGGTGCTGGAGTACCGGCGCGCGGAGATCGCCGTCCTGGTGGAGCGGCTGCCCGCGGAGGTGCGGTCCGGGCTGGTGCGCGGGCTGCGGGCGCTGGGCGCGGTCGCGGACGAGCCGGACCTCCGCGCGGCCGGGCCGCCGGGGGCAGGGCCCGCCCGGGTCAGCGATGTGCTCGCCGCCGCTTCCGGAGAGGTCCGTCCGCGTCGTCCGGTCCGGTGAGCGCGGGGTGGCGGTACGGCCGGGCCGGGGTGCGGGAGCGGTAGACCACGTACGGCCTGGCCAGGTAGCCGAGGGGGGCGGCGAAGGCGTGGACGAGCCGGCTGAAGGGCCACAGCGCGAACAGCGCCAGGCCCAGCAGGGCGTGCAGCCGGTAGATCAGGGGCGCGTGGGCCATGGCCGGGACGTCGGGGTCGAGGGTGAACAGGCTGCGGAACCAGACGGACACGCCCTGCCGGTAGTCGTAGGCGTCCTTGCTCGCGCCCGTGGCGGTCGCGGTGAGCCCGGCCAGCAGGACGGCGGCGAGCACCGGGTAGACGGCCCGGTCGCTGCGGCTGGTCGCCGCCCGTACGGCGGGCACCCGCAGCCGCCGGTACAGCAGCAGCCCCAGGCCCGCGGCGGTGGCGAGGCCCGCGGTGCCGCCGACCAGCAGCGCGTTGGCGTGGTACAGCCCTTCGCTGACGCGCAGCCGCTCGGTGAGCGACTCGGGGACGACGAGGCCGACGACATGGCCCGCGGCGACGAACAGCAGCCCGAAGTGGAAGAGCGGGCCGCCGATGCTCAGCAGGCGGTGTTCGTGCAGCTGGCTGGAGCGGGTGGTGAAGCCGAAGCGGTCGTAGTGGTAGCGCCAGGCGGTGCCGGCGGCGAAGAGCACGAGGACGAGGTAGGGCAGTACGCCCCACAGGGCGATGTTCAGGTGTGTCATCGGCCGGTTCCTCCCGGAAGGTGGCCGGCGCGCTCGGGGGCGGTCGCGGCGAAGGGGGCCAGACCGCTCAGTCCGACCGCCTCGGCGGGCGGTCCGGTCCGGGCGAGGGCCAGGGCGGTGGCGCGGTCGGCGGGGGACGGGCCCGGCAGGGTGTCGCAGACGCCGAGCAGGACGTCGGCGTAGGGGCTGTCGTGGTCGGCCAGGGCCATCCTCAGCAGCTCGATCGCGGGGCGGTGTTCGCTCAGCAGCCGCGTCCCCGGGGCGGGGCAGCGGGCGGCGAACTCCAGGGCCAGGGGCAGGTGGTCGGGCAGCTCGTCCTCGGGGGGCTCCCAGCCGTGCGCGCGGTAGCGGGCCTTCCAGTCGGCGAGCGAGCCGCCGCGGCGGCGGGTGTCGCCGTCGGTGTAGTAGGTGAGGTGCAGGGTGCGCCGTCGGCTGCGGTCGAAGGTGACGACGTAGCGGGCGGCCAGGTCGAGTACGAGGATGTCCCGTACGGCGGCGCAGAATCGCAGCAGCGGCGCGGTGCCGGGGCCGGTCAGCTCGCCGAGGGCGTCCCGTACCAGGGTCAGGCGCGCGGGCCAGTGCTGGTCGGGGTAGCCGAGGAGGAGGGCGGCGGCCTGGTGCACGGCGGGGGTCGCCGGGCTCAGCGGACTCATTGCTGCTCCTCGGTGCGGCGCGGGAACAGTCCGCTGGGGCGTCCGCGGCCGTTCCAGTTGAGCAGGTTGAGCCGGCCGGCGAGCCCGGTGCCCGCTCCGGCGGGGGCGGGCACCGGTGGGGCGTGGAAGTCGTCGGCGCCGGGGAAGCCGTCCGGCATCATGCCGGGCAGCCCGTCGCCGTCGAGGCTGCACGCGTCGGTGGGGCCGGCGCTGCCTGTGCTGCCCGAGCCCGCGGCGTAGCCGGTGGGGATGACGTACCGCTCCTCGTACTTGGCCAGGGCCAGCAGCCGGTACATACCCTCGATGGCCTCCTGGTCCATGCCGACCGCGCGGGCGATCGCGGGGTCCCGCTCCTCGCCCAGGTTGATCCGCCGCATGTGGCTGCGCATGGCGGCGAGCCGGCACAGGGCCGCCTCGACCGGCTCCGGGTCGCCCGCGGTGAACAGCTCGGCGAGGTACGAGACGGGGATGCGCAGGGCGTCGATGGCGCCGAAGAGGTTGGCCGGCTCCTCGCCGTCGTGGCCGGTGGCGGTGAGCGCGTCCACGACCGGGGAGAGCGGGGGGATGTACCAGACCATGGGCATGGTGCGGTATTCGGGGTGCAGCGGCAGCGCCACCTTGTACCGGGTGATCAGCGCGTGGATCGGGGAGCGGCGGGCGGCCTCGATCCAGTCGTGCGGGATGCCGGACTCCTCGGCGGCGCGGGCCACTTCGGGGTCGTCGGGGTCGAGGAAGCAGCCGAGCTGGGCCTCGTACAGGTCCTTCTCGTCGGGGACGGCGGCGGCCTCGCCGACCTTGTCCGGGTCGTAGAGCAGCACGCCGAGGTAGCGCAGCCGGCCCACGCAGGTCTCGGAGCAGACGGTGGGCTCGCCGGCCTCGATCCGCGGGTAGCAGAAGGTGCACTTCTCGGCCTTGCCGCTGCGGTGGTTGAAGTAGACCTTCTTGTACGGGCAGCCGCTGACGCACATCCGCCAGCCGCGGCAGCGGTCCTGGTCGACGAGGACGATGCCGTCCTCGACCCGCTTGTACATGGCGCCGGAGGGGCAGACGGCGACGCAGGAGGGGTTGAGGCAGTGTTCGCAGATGCGCGGCAGGTAGAACATGAACGCCTGCTCGTACTCCAGGC
This sequence comes from Streptomyces sp. NPDC097640, assembly GCF_040302705.1. NCBI lineage: Bacteria > Bacillati > Actinomycetota > Actinomycetes > Kitasatosporales > Streptomycetaceae > Streptomyces > Streptomyces sp. NPDC097640. The sequence goes on along the minus strand of NZ_JBEOSB010000013.1, from coordinate 87,088 downwards.
GGACCTTCTCGGTCATCTTGGCGAGTACGGGGTCGCCTGCGAGGTGTTCGGGGCCGCCGCCGAGGTCGTCGTCCCAGTTGGGGCCCCAGGTGACGGCGGTGGGGCGGCCGTCGATGAGGGAGCGGGGCGGGGCGGTGGGCAGGTCCTCGCCGAGGGGGGCGGTGGTGAGGTTGTCGTAGTCGTACGTCCAGGGCTGGTAGTAGTCGTCGAGGGAGGGGAGTTCGGGGTTGGCGAACAGCCGGGCCAGGCGGCGGGCGCGGCCGCCGGTGCGCGGTACGAGCCGGCCGTTCTTCAGGTGCCAGCCGCCCTTCCACTTGTCCTGGTCCTCGTAGCCGCGTGGATAGCCCTGGCCGGGGCGGGTCTCGACGTTGTTGAACCAGACGTATTCGGTGCCGGACCGGTTGGTCCATGTCTGTTTGCAGGTGACCGAGCAGGTGTGGCAGCCGATGCACTTGTCGAGGTTCATGACCATGGCGACCTGGGCCATCACCCTGGGGCGGGACGGCTGGCGGCGGGGCATGTCAGTACTCCACGTTCTGGGACCGGCGCCGGATGACGGTGATCGCGTCGCGCTGGTTGCCGGTCGGTCCGTAGTAGTTGGGGGCGAAGGAGAGCTGGGCGTAGCCGCCGATGAGGTGGGTGGGCTTGATGAGCAGCTTGGTGAGGGCGTTGTGGGTGCCGCCGCGGCCGCCGGTGGCCTCGGACTTGGGCACGTTCACCATGCGTTCCTGCACGTGGTACATGAACACCGTGCCTTCGGGCATGCGGTGGGAGACCACGGCCCGGGCGACGACGACGCCGTTGGCGTTGACGGCCTCGATCCACTCGTTGTCGGCCACGCCGATGGCCTGGGCGTCGGGCACGCTGAGCCAGATGACGGGGCCGCCGCGGGCCAGCGTCTGCATGATCAGGTTTTCCTGGTACTCGGAGTGGATGGACCACTTGGAGTGCGGGGTGACATAGCGGACGGTCACGGAGCGGCCGCTGCCACCGGTGCCGGGTGGCGGGGCCTCGCCCAGGGCGGCCAGGTCCAGCGGGGGCCGGTAGACGGGCAGTTGCTCGCCGAGCTCGGCCATCCAGTCGTGGTCCAGGTAGAAGTGCTGGCGGCCGGTGAGGGTGTGCCAGGGCTTGCGGTGCTCGGTGTTGATGGTGAACGGCGCGTAGCGGCGGTCCGGGGCCTCCTTGCCGGACCACTCGAAGCTGGCGCCGACCTGCACCGGGCGGGTCTGGGTGTCGGAGAACACCACGCGGCGCTCGGCCACCGAGGCGCCCAGTTCGGTGAGGCCCGAGTCCGGTCCGCAGCGGTCGGCGAGCTGCCGGAACCCCTCGGCGGCGATGCGCCCGTTGGTGGTGCCGGAGAGGGCGAGGATCGCCTCGCACATCTTGGTGTCGGTGTCCAGCAGCGGCCGTCCCTTGGCGGCGCCCCGCGTGGCGGTGCCACAGCGGTCCGCCAGCCAGGCCGCCTCCGGCGTGGGGTCGACGCCCACGCCCTTGACCCGCATGCCCTGCCGTTCGGCGAGGGGGCCGAAGGCGGCGAGTTGGTCGGCGACGGCGGTGTAGTCGCGCTCGACGAGGGCGAAGTCCGGCAGGTTCCGGCCGGGCTCGGCGCCCGTCACGGCTCCGGTCCCGGTGTCGCGCCAGTCCGGGACGGTGCCGCCGGGCTGGGCGGTTTCGCCGGGGGTGTCGTGCATCAGGGCGCAGGCCACCAGGTCGTGGGCGGTGTCCAGCCGTCCGGCGGCGAGTTCGCTCAGCTTGCGGGCGAGGCCGTGGAAGATCTCGAAGTCGGTGCGGGCCTGCCAGGGCGGGATGATCGCCGGGGTGAAGGCGTGGACGTACGGGTGCATGTCGGTGCTGGACAGGTCGTGCTTCTCGTACCAGGTGGCGGCGGCAGGACGAGGTCGGCGAAGAGCGTGGTGGAGGTCATCCGGAAGTCCAGCGCCAGCAGCAGGTCGAGCTTTCCGCGCGGCGCCGCATCGTGCCAGGTCACATCCGCCGGGCGGTTGCCGGGCGGGGCCTCGTCGGCGGTGGCGTTGTCGCGGGCGCCGAGCAGGTGGCGCAGGAAGTACTCGTTTCCCTTGGCCGAGGAGCCGATGAGGTTGGCCCGCCAGACGGTCAGCACGCGGGGCCAGTTCTCCGGCGCGTCGGGGTCCTCGCAGGCGAAGTCCAGCCCCCCGGAGCCCAGTTGTTCCGCGACCCACTCCCCGGCCGGCCGTCCGCTCTCCTTGGCCCGGCGGCCCAGGTCGAGGGGGTTGGCGGCGAAGGTGGGGTACGAGGGCATCCAGCCAAGCCGCATGGACTGGGCGACCAGGTCCGCGGTGTGCCGGCCGGCGAACAGGCCGCGGCCGGTGGGGGACGCCAGCGCGTCGGCGCCGTACCGCTCGTAGCGCCACTGGTCGGTGTGCAGATACCAGTACGGGGTGCCGGCCATCTGCCGGGACGGCCGCACCCAGTCGGCCGCGGTGGCCATCTGCTGCCAGCCGGTGAAGGGCCGCACCTTCTCCTGGCCCACGTAGTGCGCCCAGCCTCCGCCGTTGACGCCCTGGCAGCCGGTGAGCAGCAGCAGGGTGAGGAAGGAGCGGTAGATGGTGTCGGAGTGGAACCAGTGGTTGGTGCCCGCCCCCATCACGATCATGCAGCGCCCGCGGCTCTTCTCGGCGGTGGCCGCGAACTCGCGCGCCGCGCGGATCACGGCGGCGGATGGGACGGAGGTGATGGCCTCCTGCCAGGCGGGGGTGCCGGGCACCGAGGCGTCGTCGTAGCCGGTGGGCCACTGTCCGGTCAGGCCCGGGCGGCCCACCGCGTACTGGGCCATGAGCAGGTCGAAGACCGTGGTGACCAGCCGGCCGCCGAGCCGCCGTACGGGGACGGCGCGCCGGACGGTGGCGCCTGGCACATCGAAGCGGGGCAGTTCGACCAGGGCGGTCTCGACGCTCTCGACGCCGGTGGTTTGGTGGAACGTCAGCCGCGGGGTGATGCCGGCCAGGTCCAGGTTCCAGCGGCCCTCGCCGCCCTTGCTCCAGCGGTCGCCCAGGGTGCCGTTGGGGACGACCGGGCGGTCGGTCTCCGCGTCGTGGAGCACCGGCATCCAGCGCCGGGCCGCCTTGTCGGCGTGGGCGGCCAGGCCCGGGTCGGTCGCCTCCAGGTCGGCGGCGGTGAGGAACTTGCCGGGGGTGTGGTGTCCGGACGGCTCCCGCTCCGCCGGTTCCACCAGCTCCACCAGGAACGGCAGGTCGGTGAAGCGCCTGACGTAGTCGGTGAAGTAGGGGACCTCGCGCTCCGCGAAGCACTCCTTGAGGATCACGTGCCCCATCGCCATGGCGACCGCGCCGTCGGTGCCGGGGTGCGGGTGCAGCCACTCGTCGGCGAACTTGGTGGCGTCCGCGTAGTCCGGGGAGACCACCACCACCTTCTGCCCCCGGTAGCGGGCCTCGGCCATCCAGTGGGCGTCGGGGGTGCGGGTGACCGGGACGTTCGACCCCCACAGCATCAGATAGGCGGCGTCCCACCAGTCGCCCGACTCGGGGACGTCGGTCTGGTCGCCGAACACCTGGGGGGAGGCGATGGGCAGATCCGCGTACCAGTCGTAGAAGGAGATCATCGGCGCGCCGATCAGCGACATGAAGCGGGCGCCGACGGCGTGCGAGGCCATCGACATGGCGGGGATCGGGGAGAACCCGGCGATCCGGTCCGGGCCGTAGGTGCGCAGGGTGTGCACATGGGCGGCCGCCGCGATCTCCAGCGCCTCCTCCCAGCCGATGCGCACCAGCCCGCCCTTGCCGCGGGCCGACTGGTAGCGATGGCGCTTGTCCGGGTCGCCGGTGACCTCCGCCCAGGCCGCCACCGGGTCGCCGAGCCGCGCCTTGGCCTCCCGGTAGAGCTCGACCAGCACGCCGCGGGCGTGCGGGTAGCGCACCCGGGTGGGCGAGTAGGTGTACCAGGAGAAGGAGGCGCCCCGCGGGCAGCCGCGGGGCTCGTACTCCGGGCGGTCCGGGCCGACCGAGGGGTAGTCGGTCTGCTGGGTCTCCCAGGTGATCAGCCCGTCCTTGACGTACACCTTCCAGGAGCAGGAACCGGTGCAGTTCACGCCATGCGTGGAGCGCACCACCTTGTCATGCGCCCAGCGCTCCCGGTACGGAGAGTCCTCCACGGCCTGGTCGGTCCGGTACACGGCCCGCAGGTCCCGGGTGGTCGGGGTGCGCCTCAGGGACGCCCCGGCCCGCAGGAGACGCTCGGTCACCGCTGCTGCGGCTGCCTCGGCCTCCGATCGTGTTGTGCGACGCGCCACGGACCAACAACTCCTCTGGGGTGGGGGCCCCGTGCCGTTCCCCCCGGCAGCGGACGTGACCTGATTCGGTTCGCGCCACAGCATCGCTCGCGCATCAGCCGCACAGTCTGACTGCTTTCAGCCATTTAGCATCACCTGAAACTGTTTTTTCTTGCACTTTGCAATGCTTGCCTCAGGCCTATGACTTGCCCACATGGCAAAAGTTAAGGAGAGTTGACGGAGCGTCAAACCTGCCTGGCGGGCGGGTGGGGCACGGGCCTCCTCAGCGCCCGGACGGCGCCGGACGGGGGACCTTGCCGTTTCTTGACCACTTTTTCTGGCCGGATCCTCGACCGGCCCACGCGCCGAACGAGACCAGCGCCCATGCCACAGAGGCAGCCCACGCCATCACATGCCCGACGGCGACGAGGCCGTACGGCCCCTCGGCGGCGCCGACGGCGGCCGTGGACACGGAGTACATGCCCAGCGGGAAGACGATCGTCCACCACGTCGGCTCATAGCTCAGCGGCACCCGGTGCACCCCGTGCCGCCAGACCCCGGCGGCCACCAGCACCGGCAGCAGACAGGTGGCCCAGCCCCACATGACCAGGAGAAACCCCTCGACCGGGACCCGCAGGGGCGAGGTGCCAAGACCCTGTGCGACGAGCCGGGCGCCGACCAGCAGGCTGATCGCGCAGGCGCCCATCGTGACCCAGTACGGCGGTGTCAGCTCCCGCGGCCGGACGCCGAAGCGCAGCAGCCGGCCCGCCACCCCGGTGGCCACCACGACGTACAGCACCACGCCCAGCGCCCAGCCGGCCGTCTTCGCCGCCAGGGCCCGGTGGGGCTCCAGCGCGCCGGCCGCCAGCACCGCGGACTGGAGCCCCACCACGCACAGAAACCAGCCGCCCTCGACGCGCCGCAGCGCTCCGGCGCGGCCGAGCCCGCGCACCACGCGCCCCGCGCACCACATCAGGGCCGGCCATACGGGCAGGGCCACGGCCAGCAGAGTCGCCGCGGCCGGCCACCACGGGCCGGCCGCCAGCCGGGTGGCGAGCACATCGGAGCCCGCGACGAAGGTGAAGAAGCCGAACACCTTCGCCGGGTCCCTCAGCTCCGCCGCCACGTCATGCCGGTGCCTCGTCACGCGCCGCGCCCAAGCGACCAGCAGCAGCCCGTACATCGCCACGGCCACCGCCAGCAGCCCGTCCGACAGCCATCGGGCACCCGCCGATCCGACGGCCTGCGAGACGATCCCGGTCGCCATCACCGGAGCGAAGCCGCCCGGCGGCAACTCCCGGTCCAGCCGCACCCATCTCATCCACCTCACGCCAGGAGGCTGCCACCGGCCCGGCGCGCCGACGCCGCGGTTCGACGGGGCGGGCCCTCGGCGGGGGCGTGTTCGGCCAACGGCACCCCATGATCTGGCCACGCCGCCTTGGCGATTGCTTGGCGCTATGCAGAGCTACGCGATACCCGGCGGGGCTCCGGGCCGCCCCGGGGACGCGGGACGGCTCGAATGGCTGTCGCGAACAGGGCCGCGAACAGGTGAACGCCCCCTGGGGAGGGGGCGCGCGGCGATCGAAAGGGGTGGTTTGTGGGGGTTCTTGATGCCCTTCTGGTGCGGTTGTGCCGTGCGTGCTTCTGGTGGCTCCTGCCGGGCCTACGCCTCGTTCTCCTGGGCCTGCCGGACGTGCAGCGCCCGGCGCAGATCGTCGAGCTCGTCGCCCAGGCGGCGGCGCAGCTCCGGAGAGGCGGAGGCGGAGGCCGACGGGTCGTCGCTGTTCAGGCACTCCTCCCCCAGCCGCAGCGTCCGCTCGTCCACCGTCGACGGGAAGCCCCAGCGGGCGACCGAGTCCGCGATGGCGGGGCCACGGCGGTCGGCCAAGGCGACGGCGGCCGGGAAGTAGGCGGTGACGTACTCGTCGAGGAGTGCGTGCTGTTCGGGCTGCCAGAAGCCCCCGGCCGTGGCGGTGACCAGGTAGTTCGACAGCTCGGGGCCGTCGCCGGGCTCGAACAGCGCGGCCCAGGCGGCGCGTTTGGCCTCGGCGTCCGGGAGCGCGGCGCGGCAGCGCGCGGCGCCCTCCTGGCCGGTGGCGCTGGAGTCCCGGACGAGCTCGGCGTCGATGTCGCCGGGGGTGGCGGCGCCGAGGACGGCGAGCCGTCCGAGGATCTGCCAGCGCAGCTCGGGGTCGAGGGCCGGGCCGCCGGGGACGGTGTCGCCGTCGAGCCAGTCGCTCAGCTCGGCGGCCGAGGTGGCGCTGTGGATGAACGTGCGCACGGCGGCGAGCCGCAGCCCGGGGCCCGAGCCGTCCTCGGTGCGGCGCAGCAGGTCGCGGCAGGTGGCGGTGATGGTGGCGAGGGCGGCGGCGCGGCGGTGGGCGGGCAGATAGCGGTCGGCGATCTGGTTGCGGGCGAAGGCGAGCACGCCCTGGACGATGGCTATGTCCGTCTCGTGCGGGAGGTGGGCGCGGGCGGCGTCGAGATAGGCGCCGGGCGCCAGCTCCCCGTCGCGCACCATGTCGCGCGCGGCGTTCCATACGACGGCGCGGCTGAGGGCTTCGGGGAGGCCGGACAGGGAGCGCAGGACGGTCTTCCAGGAGCCGGGGTCCAGGCGGATCTTGGCGTAGGTGAGGTCGCCGTCGTTGAGGAGCAGCAGATCGGGGCGGGGCCCGGTGAACGGGAGGGTCAGCGCGCCGCCGTCCTCGTTCAGCTCGGCCTCGACGCGCTCGCGCAGCACGAGCTTGTGGGGGGCGGCGGGTTCGTGGTCGTACAGGCCGATGGCGACGCGGTGGGGGCGGGGGCTGCTCTCGTCGGTGCCCTGGTGGTGGATCTCCGCGGTCCACCGGCCGCCGTTGGTGGTGATCACGGGCGTGAGGGTGTCCACTCCGGTGGTGCGCAGCCAGCGGTCCGCCCAGGCGTGGACGTCCCGGCCGGACGCCTCGGCGAGGGAGTCGATGAAGTCGGCGAGGGTGGCGTTGCCGAAGCGGTGCCGGGCGAAGTGGGCGTTGATGCCGTCGAGGAAGTTCCGCTCGCCGAGCCAGGCGACGAGCTGGCGCAGCGCGGAGGCGCCCTTGGCGTAGGAGATCCCGTCGAAGTTGAGCCGGGCGGCGGCGGTGTCGGGGACCTGCTCGGGCTCGGGGGCCACGGGGTGGGTGGAGGGGCGCTGATCGGCGTCGTAGCCCCAGTTCTTGCGGCGGACGCCGAAGTCGGCCCAGGTGTCGGTGTAGCGGGTGGTCTCGGTGAGGGTCTGGTAGCCCATGTACTCGGCGAAGGACTCGTTGAGCCAGATGTCGTCCCACCACTTCATGGTGACCAGGTCGCCGAACCACATGTGGGCCATCTCGTGGGCGATGACCATGGCGCGGGTCTGGCGCTCGGCGTCGGTGACGGCGGAGCGGTAGACGAATTCGTCGCGGAAGGTGACGAGACCGGGGTTCTCCATGGCGCCGGCGTTGAACTCCGGGACGAACGCCTGGTCGTAGGAGTCGAAGGGGTACGGCTCGTCGAAGATCTCGTGGTAGCGGTCGAAGCAGCGGCGGGTGATGTCGAAGAGCTCGTCGGCGTCGGCCTCCAGGTACGGCGCTAGGGAGCGGCGTACGTGCAGGCCGAACGGCAGGCCGGCGTGCTCGGTGCGCACCGAGTGGTACGGGCCGGCGGCGACCGCGAACAGATAGGTGCTGATGGGCGGCGTGGGCGCGAGCTGCCAGCGGCCCTCGTGCGGTTCGCCGACGCGGGTGGCGATGCCGTTGCCGAGGACGGTCCACTCGGGCGGGGCGGTGACGTGCAGCTCGAAGACGGCCTTGAGGTCGGGCTGGTCGAAGCCGACGAAGACGTCGTTGGCGTCGGACATACAACACATGGTGTAGAGGTATGTCTCGCCGTCGGCGGGATCGGTGAAGCGGTGCATGCCCTCGCCGGTCCGGGAGTAGCGCATGTCCGTCTCGACGCGCAGCTCGTGCTCGCCCTCGGCGAGCCCGGTGAGCGGCAGGCGGCCCGCGGCGATCACGTCGGCGGCGTTGTCGAGGGGGAGCTCCTGGCCGTCGAGCACGGCGCGGTGCAGGGCGGCCGGTTTGAGCTCGGCGAAGGTGTCTACGTCCGTTTCGCGCGCGCTGAAGCGGATGGTGGTGGTGGAGCCGAAGATCTCATCGCCACGGGTGAGGTCGAGGTCGATGGTGTATCGATGGACCTCGATGAGGCTGGCTCGGGTCTGCGCTTCGTCGCGCGTCAGTACGGACATGAAGACATGCTGCCCTACTGCCTGTGGGGGTCACACGCGTGGGAAGAGGTTGCGGGGCGCGCAGGTCCGGTGTGGGGTGCGCGTGGTGTTCGTGGGTGGTGCCGGGGGCGGGGGCTCCGGGGCTGTCACCCTGGACCGCATATTTACGGCGCCGGTACCCGGAAGCGCGGCCTGATCCGGAACTTCGCGCCACAAATATGCGTAAGCGTCCAGGGCACCACCCCTGCACCCCCACCCCCTCCCGTCTCGTCGGCGACTCCCCCTGCGTCCCGACCCCGGTGCCCCGCCGCCGGGGCTCCGGTCCGGCCGGGCTGCCCGCTGGGGCGCCCGGGGGCGCCGGGGGTCAGGGGGCGGAGCCCCTTGGAAACGGGAAGGGGCGGGGTGGGGAAAGGCCCCCCTCAGCCGCCCGGGCGCGCGGTCACGTGGTGCTCCAGCGCGGGGCGGTGAGCCGTCGTCCAGGCGCGCGCCGCGCCCACGGCCGCGGGCACACCGAGGTCCCGTAGGCGCACCATGGCCGCGTCACCCCCCGCCGCCCCCTCCTCGATGCCGCGCCGACAGCGGTCCTGCCACCACACCACCGTCTCGACGAGCAGTGCGCGGTCCGCCGCGACCAGCCCGTACGCGTCGCAGACGACGGCCATGCGGCGGCCGGTCTCGTCCGGCCCGGGGCCGTCGGGGCCCGGGCCGCAGAACTGCCAGCAGGCGTGTGCCACGTCGTGGACGCGTCGGCCCGGCGCGGCGGTGTCCCAGTCGATGAAGGCGACGGGACGGGGGCGGTAGACGGTGTTCTTCGGGGACAGGTCGTTGTGGCACACCACCTCGTCGCCCTCGGCGAGCGGCGTCCCGGCCGTCAGGTCGTGGAACTCGCGGATCAGGCGGGCCATCGCGGCCAGGCTCTCGTCGTCGCCGACGGTGGGCGGCTGGTCCGGCTGCCATGCGACGTAACCGTCGAGGTACGAGAGCACCTCGCGGCCCTGCTCGTCGGTGCCGAGGTGGCGGGGCGCGCCGGGCCAGCCGTGCCGGGCGAAGTGGGTGAGGAGGGAGCGTACGTAGGCGGCCCGCCCGGTGGGGCGGCGCCGGACGGTGTTGCCGACCCGGACGACCTCGGTGACGAAGCCGCCGGGCAGCGGCTCCTCGGCCATCAGGAGCGCGCGATGGTCTCGTGGTGCCGGATGACCTCGGCGATGATGAAGTTGAGGAGCTTCTCGGCGAAGGCGGGGTCGAGCTTGGCGCTCTCCGCGAGGTCGCGGAGCCGCGTGATCTGGCGGGCCTCGCGGGCCGGGTCGGCCGGGGGGAGCTTGTGGGCGGCCTTGAGGTAGCCGACCTGCTGGGTGCACTTGAAGCGCTCGGCCAGCATATGGACCACGGCCGCGTCGATGTTGTCGATGGAGTCGCGCAGCCGGGCGAGTTCCGCGCGGACGGACTCGTCGATCTCGTCGTTGGTGCTCATGGCGGTGAGCCTATGCGGCCAGGCACGCTCCCGTTACCGGCGGGTGACCGCCCCCGGCCCCTGTGGGGGGTGGGTGAGGGGCCGGAGGCGGTCGGGTCGGAGTGCTCTCCCCGGTCGAGCGCCTCCACCCTGGAGGAGTGGGTTATGGATCTGTGGGTTCCATTCGGGGTGGGAATTCCGGGTGCGGGGATATCGTCAAGAGGTGATCGCGAAGCTTCAGTGCATCGTCGTGGACTGCCCCGACCCCGGGGCGCTGGCCGGTTTCTACGCCGGGATCCTGGGCGGGCGGGTGGACGACAGCGACCCGGAATGGGTGACGCTCACCTCGCCGGAGGGGGTGCGGTACGCCTTCCAGGCGGCACCCGACCACAAGCCGCCGCGCTGGCCGGACCCGGACCATCCGCAACAGTTCCATCTGGACTTCGACGTCGAGATGATCGAGGACGCGCAGCGGGAGGTGATCGCCCTGGGCGCGACGTTCCTGTACGACAGCGGCGGCGAGCGGGCGGGGTTCCGGGTGTTCAGCGATCCCGCGGGGCATCCGTTCTGTCTGTGTTACGGGCAGGGCTGAGCGCCCCTGGCTGATGGGCCAGGGGCGCACACGTGTCAGCCGCCGAGCTGGGTGGCGCCTGCCTTGATGTCCTTGGCGAAGGTGCTCACCTCGGTGTAGACGCCGGGCTTGCCGGGGCGGGCGCAGCCGTCGCCCCAGCTGACGATGCCGACCTGGATCCACGCCCCGGCCTCGTCCTTGCGGAACATCGGGCCGCCGGAGTCGCCCTGGCAGGTGTCGACGCCGCCGGTGTCCATGAATCCGGCGCAGATCTCCTCGCCCGCGACGAGGTCGCTGTACGCCCTCTTGCAGGTGGTGTCGTCGACGAACGGCACGGTGGCCTTGAGCATGTAGCGCTGCTGGCCGCCGCCCTCGACCGCGGCGCCCCAGCCCGCGACGGTGAAGTCGCCGTTGTTGTAGGCGGTGGTCTCGGCGATCTTGAGGGTGGGCTGGTTGATGGGCTGGGCGAGCTTGATCAGTGCCCAGTCCTTGCCGGTGCCGTTGTAGCCCGGGGCCTGGAGGACCCGGGTGGACTTGACCTTGACGGCGCTGGAGCTCTGGAGGTCGACCACGCCGGCGGTGGCGGTGATGGAGGTGTTCGCGCCACTGCCGGACACACAGTGGGCGGCGGTGAGCACGATGTCCTGGGTGTAGAGGGCGCCTCCACAGCCCATGGACAGCCGCACCATGAAGGGGAATTCGCCCTGGGCGGCGCGGGTTCCGCCGACGACGGACTGGCCGGGCTCGGGGCTCTTGGCCTGGGCCAGGGAGGTGCCGGGCGGCAGGCTGAACGCGGCGAGGGCGACGGCTCCGACGGCGGCCGCTCTCTTGACGGGCTTCCGGTGATTCCGCAACGGAGTTCCTTTCGTGGGGGGTTGAGCTACTTGCCAGGCTCATGCCAAGCAGCGTTGCGATTATCCGAACGGCCCGATCGACCTGACAAGGGTCGCTTTCCGGCCAGGCCGACCGGCCCGGCCTGCGGCGCGACCGGGCCCGGCGCCCGTATCGTGGAGACAGGGGGCACGGCGGACGACGGCTACGGGGTGACGGCGTGGCGGCACCGGGCAGCGACATCGAGCACGGATTCCCGCATCTGGACACCGTCCGGGCCGCGCTCACCGCGCTCTACAAGCGCCTGTCGTACGACGGGGTGCGGACCTTCGGGCTCAGCGTGGCCCCGGGGGATGTGGCCTTCTCCGACCAGGACGACCTCTACCTCGGCGCCCAGCGGGTGGCCCGGGTCATGGTGCGGCATCTGCGCCTTCCGGACGCCCGCATGATCGTGAGCTTCCGCGAGATGCGGCACGCGGGAAACGTCGAGCTGGCCGCGGGCCCGGAGTACTTCGTCGAGCTCAACTCCCGCTTCAAGACCCACCGCCGGGACATCGGCGCGGCCCTCGCCCACGAGGTCACCCATGTGTATCTGCACCGGCTCGACCTGGCGTTCCCCGGCACCCGCGACAACGAGATCCTCACCGACACCACGGCCGCCTATCTCGGCGCGGGCTGGCTGCTGCTCGACGCGTACCGCGAGAGCTCCGTATCCAGCCAGAAGCTCGGCTATCTGACCCCGGAGGAGTTCGGCTATGTCCTGGCCAAGCGGGCGCTGACGTTCGGCGAGGACCCGGCGATCTGGTTCACCAGCCCGCAGGCGTACGAGGCGTACGTCAAGGGCCTGGACGTGGCGCGGCGCGACGAGCGGCAGCCGCCGCTGGCCGCGTCCGGCTGGGCGGGCCGCCGCCGGTATGCGCGGGACCGCCGGTTCGCGCAGGTCGATCCGCAGGCGCCGGTGACCGGCGGGGGCGGGTACGCCTTCGAGAGCGGCTCCCCGCTGCGCGTCACCTTCCCCTGCCCGACCTGCCGGCAGCGCATCCGGGTCCCCGTCGGCGGCAGGATGCGGGCCCGGTGCGGGCTGTGTCGTGCGGTGCTGGAGTGCGACACATGATCCAGGCGTCGTAAGGTCGGCCGTATGAGCCCCTCCATCGCCACCAACACCCGTGTCGGCCGCGACGAACTGCTGGAGTTCGTACGGCCGCGCCACCGCGCCATCCTGATGACCCGCCGCGCCGACGGCTCGCCGCAGGCCTCGCCGCTGACATGCGGCGTCGACGACGCGGGGCGCGTCGTCGTGTCGACGTACCCCGAGCGCGCCAAGGTCCGCAACGCGCGGCGTGACCCGGCCGTCAGCCTCATGGTGCTCTCGGACGAATGGAACGGGCCGTGGGTCCAGATCGACGGCACCGCCGAGGTGATCGACATCCCCGAGTCGGTGGAGCCGCTGGTCGAGTACTACCGCAACATCGCGGGCGAGCACCCGGACTGGGACGAGTACCGCGCCGCCATGGTCAAGCAGGGCAAGTCGCTGATCCGGATCACGCCGGAGCGCTGGGGCCCGATCGCCACCGGCGGCTTCCCCGCCCGGCTGGTCGAGGACGAGGGCTGACGCGCCCGGGTCAGCATTTGCCGGGGCGGGCGTAGAGGAGCACCACCATCCCCCGCACCTCCCGCTCGGCGCACCGGCGGAAGTGCTGGGCGAGCACCTCGCGCTTCGTCCGCTCCTGCGAGGTGTCGTCCGGCCGCTGGCCGGGCGGGTCCGTCACCACGGCGATCCGCTCGGCGGTCATCATGCGGGCGCGGATGCGGGGCGCGGACAGCTCGATGCCGTGCAGGGTGCCCGAGGGCACCGCGTGTTGGGCCAGGGCCAGTTCCTTCAGGCCGCGGAACTCCCCCGGGCTCGACATGATCGGCTCCCGGCGGCGGGCGGGCATGAACAGCACCCCGTCGCCGGGCCGGGTCAGCTCCCGTACGGCGCGCGCCGCGGCCATCGGGTCGTCCAGGCGGCTCTGCGGCGTCCGCAGCTCGATCGAGTACGGCAGCAGGGCGGCCACCGCGACGGCGGCCAGCGCCGCGGCCCCGGCCCTCGGGTGCGGGGCGGCGCGCAGCGCGGCCTCAAGACCGGCGCCCGTCAGCAGGGCGAATCCGGCGTAGGAGTAGAGGACGTAGCGGTCGACGTAGATGGGGTGGATGAAGGAGACCGCCAGCAGGGTGGCCGCCGGGAGGATCAGCAGGGGCAGCGCGAGTGTGCGCAGCGAGATCGCGGCGGGCGTGCGCAGGGGGAGTACGGCGCAGCCGAGGCCCACGGCGGTCAGGGCGAGAAAGCCCAGCAGCTCGGTCTGTCCCGGACGGCCGATCCAGCCCACCAGTGACGCCTGCTGCTGGCTGAGGATCGCCAGCGGCGCCAGGACGAGGGCCACGGCGGACGCCGCCCGGGCCCAGGCCCAGCGGATGGGCGCGGGGACGCGGGCCAGCAGCAGCGTGACGCCGTGTGCGAGCACGGCCAGGACCGCGAACTCGTGGAGCAGACAGGTCACCGACGCGACGGCGGCGTAGCCGGCCCAGGCGCGCCCGCGGGGGTTCGCGACGGCGGAGAGCAGCAGGTGGGTGGACCAGACGACGGCGGCGCAGACCAGCGCGTACGACCGCCCCTCCTGCGCGTAGCGCTGCACCGCGGGCGCGAGCGCGAAGACGGCTCCGGCGGCCAGCCCGGTCCGGGGGCCCGCGAGCCGGTGTCCGAGCAGCGCGACTCCGGCGGCCGCCGCGGCCATGGCCAGCACCGAGGGGAGCCGCAGGGCGAGCAGCCCGCCGTCCCAGAGGGCGAAGACGCCGTGCATGAGCAGGTAGTACAGGCCGTGGGCGACGTCGGCCTCGCCGAGCAGGTGGAAGATGTCGGCGACGCCGCGGTGGGCGACCTGATACGTCGTCGACTCGTCCCGCCACATGCTGTTCTCGCGGCGGATCCCCCACAGGCCGAGCGCCAGCGCCAGCCCGGCCGGGGCGAGCGCGACGGCGGCGCGGGGGCGGCGGGCCGGTCGGGGCGCGGGCGCGGGGCGGGTGTGCGGGGCGGCCCGGGCGGTGTCGAGGGCGGGCGGGACGGCCATGGGAAGCGGACTCCGATCGGAGCGGAAGAGGGGGCCTCGGGCGGTCGCGGGTCAGGCCCGTCTGCGCCCGATCCACCACAGGCAGAGGGCGGTGAGCGCGGCGGCCGCGGCCAGACAGATCCCGGCCTGGGTCCACTGCGCGGGCCAGAAGTCGTCCGGCCTGCCCAACTGGTGGAGGCCGTAGGCGACGGCGGCGGACAGGGCGAGGGTGCAGGCCATGGCGGGCACGGTCCGCCGCAGCAGCAGTCCGAGGGCCGTGCCGAGGACCAGGGAGAGCAGGGACAGCGCCACGGGGGCCGGGCCGGCCGCTTGGAAGGGCACGGTGTCGGTCCAGCCGATCTCGAACGCGCCGCGGACGGGCCACCACCACCAGGTGAACAGCGCGGCCAACAGCGCGGTGGCGGCCAGGGTGGCGGCGGCGGGGACGGCGAGGGTGGCGATGAGCCAGCGCGCCCGGCCGGCCGACTGGGACCAGACGAGCTTGGCGGTGCCGCTCTCGAGTTCGCGTGCGACGAGTGGTGCGCCGAGGAAGGTACCGATGATCGCCGGGGTCGCGACCAGCAGCCATCCGGTGCGGAGCAGCGCCGTACGGTACGTCTCGAGCTCGGCGAACGCCGACCCCAGCGCGGCGTCGGACGACAGCCGCGCCCCGTTGCACTCGGGGGACCACAGCCGGCAGCCGGCCAGGTTCCGGTCGTGGATCAGGGCGACCATGCCGGTGCGCCGGTAGACGATGTATCCGGCGAGGGCGAGGGCCAGCACTCCGGCCGTCAGCAGGGCGGTCCGCCGGCGGCGCCAGGCCAGCCAGAGCGGGCCGCGCGGGCCGAGTCGGGCGACGACGGGGCGCGGGGTGGTCGCGGTACTCATACCGCCTCCTTCCGGGCGGGCCGGCGCCGGATCCACCACACGCAGAACGCGGCGAGCGCGGCGGCGGCGGCCAGACAGATCCCGGCCTGGATCCACTGCATGGGCCAGAAGTGGCTCGCCGGGTGCAGCTCCTCGTACTCCCTCCGGGTGGCGCCGAGCCGGGTGAGGCAGCGGTTCCAGGCGTCGCCACCGACCGCGGACGAGCAGCGGTCCCCGGGGATCTTCTCCCCGGTGCGGGTCAGGAAGCCGTCGGCCATGCCGCGCCACGAGGTGTAGAAGATCTCGGTGGGGACGCGCGAGAAGTCGCCGGTGGCGTCGGAGACGACCGTCCGCGGAGTCATCAGGTGGGGGCGCAGGGCGCCGAGCCCGTACTGAACGGCGACGGTGGCCCCCAGCGTGACCGCCATGGCGGGCAGTGTCCGGCGCAGCAGCAGCCCCGTCGCCGCGCCGAGGAAGAAGGACAGCGGGGCGAGGGCGACCGCCGCCGGGCCGGTCGCGTCGAAGGGCACGGGAGTGCCCCAGGCGATGTCCGGGAACTGGGCCCGGGCCGCCCGCCACCACCAGGTGTAGAGGGCCGCGAGGACAGTGATGCCGGCCAGGACGGCGACGAGGGGAAGCGCGAGCTTGGCGACGAGCCAGCGGGTCCTGCTGACGGACTGGGTCCACACCAACTGATGGGTGCCGCTTTCCAGTTCCCGGGCGAACAGGGGCGCGCCGACGAAGACGCCGATCAGCGCGGGCAGCGCGATGAGCAGCCGTCCGGTATGGAGCAGCGGCGTCCGGTAGGTGTCGCTGAGGTGCGTGAGCGCGCCGGTCAACGGGCCGCTGCGGTTGCCGTGGCAGTACGTCTGCCAGTCCGCGCAGCCCTCGATGCCGTGCGTCCGCGCATAGCCGACCATCTGGGTGCGCTGCCACACGATGTACGCGGCGACCGCCGCGAACAGGGCCAGTCCCGCCCAGAGCGCGGCCCGGTGCTGGCGCCACACCAGCCACACCAGCCCTCGGGTGCGCGGTATCACGCGCCTCCTCCCCGCTCAGTCTCGGCGCGCTCCAACGCACGAGCTTCCCTCGTCACTGCTCGCTCCTCCGTCGCTCCGCGGCTCCTCAGTCCAGCCCGCACAGCGCCCCAAGACACGCACCCCTCCACCCGCTCAGTCCCGGCGCGCTCCAACGCACGGGCTTCCCTCGTCACTGCTCGCTCCTCCGTCGCTCCGCGGCTCCTCAGTCCAGCCCGCGCAGCGCGCCAAGACACGCTCATGCCGGCACCTCCGCATCGGGGCCGCGGGCGCCGGAGGTGATCAGCGGCGGGGCGTCGGGGGCGCGCAGATAGCCGAGCAGGACCTCTTCCAGGGACGGCTCTCTGACGATCCAGCCGTCCTCGGCCGGCGGGGCCGACGGGCGGATCAGCGCGGTGAGCTGACGGCCCGTCACGCGCCTCTCGACCACGGTGTGGCGGGCGATCTCGGCCGTTCCGTGGTCGGCGCGCGGGCCGGTGATCAGGCGATGGGCGGCCTGGACGGCTTCGGTGTCGCCCGCCAGCCGGACCCGGCCGCCGCCCATCAGCAGCAGGAAGTCGCAGACGCCGTCGAGTTCGGCGAGCACATGGGTGGAGATGACCACGCTGGTGCCGTGTTCGGCGGCCTCCGCCATCAGGGCACCCATCATCCGGTGCCGCCGCAGCGGGTCCTGATCGGACATCGGCTCGTCGAGCAGCAGCAGGTCGGCGCGTTTGCCGAGGGCGAGGGCCAGGGCCACACAGGTGCGCTGGCCGCCGGAGAGGGAGCCGACGCGGGCGGCCGGCTCCACCTCGGCCTCGGCGATGACGCGCTCGGCGGCGGCCTGGTCCCAGCCGGGGTTGAGCTCGCGGCCCAGGCGCAGGGTCTCGTCGACGGTGAAGCGCGGGTAGAGCGGCTTGTCCTGGGCGACGAAGGCGATGCGCCGCCGCGCCTCGGCGGACCGCGGGTCGGCGCCGAAGACCCGTACGGCCCCGGTGGTCGGCGCGATGAGGTCCGCGGCCAGGGACAGCAGGGTGCTCTTGCCCGAGCCGTTGGGGCCGACCAGGGCGCAGATGCGCCCCGCGGGCAGCCGGAACGTGACGTCCCGCAGGGCCCAGCCGCGCCGGTACTTCTTGCCAAGGCCGGTGGTCTCCAGGGCGGTGGAGGGATCGTGTCGGTCGGTCACCCGTGCTCCCTGTTCAGGACGGTGCTCTCGCCGGTGGTGGTGGGGCCGTCGGGGAAGCGCTCGTCGAGGACCGCGGCGATCAGCGCGGCGACGTCCTCGCGGTCAAGGCCGGCGGCACGCGCCCGGTCCGCCCAGGCCGCCAGCTCGGCGCGCAGCGGCGAGTCGGCGGCGGCGCCGGGCCGGGCCAGCGAGCGCCGTACGAAGGTGCCGAGGCCGGGCCGTGGTTCGACCAGGCCCTCCCGCTCCAGTTCGCGGTAGGCCTTGAGGACGGTGTTGGGGTTGATCGCGGTGGCCGCGACGACCTCCTTGGCCGTGGGCAGCCGGTCCCCCGGCTCCAGCAGGCCCAGGCGGAGCGCCTGCTTGGTCTGCTGGACGATCTGGAGATAGGTGGCGATGCCGCTGCGGCGGTCGATGCGGTATTCCACCACCCTCCACCACCCTTTCACTAATCAGTTAGTGGAATGATGATGTGGCGATCTCCGAGGGGTTGTCAAGGCGGGCCGGTGGCGGGGGCGGAAACCACGCCGGAAACCACGCGGCGCCCGCCCCCGGTCGGGTGGGGGCGGGCGCCGTGCGGCCGGTCCGTACGCCGTTGTACGGGCGGAGTCCTGAGGAGTTACCTGATCAGACGGTCAGCGAGCGGTCGGTCGGGCGGATCGGGGCGGGCAGCGCGCTGGTTCCGGCCAGGTAGCGGTCCACGCCGCGGGCGGCCGAGCGGCCCTCGGCGATGGCCCAGACGATCAGCGACTGGCCGCGGCCCGCGTCGCCGGCCACGAAGACGCCGTCCACGTTGGTGGCGAACTCCGCGTCGCGGGCGACGTTGCCGCGCGCGTCCAGCTCCAGGCCGAACTGCTTGACCAGGCCGTTCTCCTGGTCGGTGCCGGTGAAGCCCATGGCCAGGGTGACCAGCTGGGCCGGGATCTTCCGCTCGGTGCCCGGCTGCTGCTCCAGCTTGCCGTCCTTGAACTCCACCTCGGTCAGGTGGAGCCACTGCACATTGCCGTCCTCGTCGCCCTCGAAGTGGGTGGTGGAGACGGAGTAGACCCGCTCGCCGCCCTCCTCGTGCGCCGAGGTGACCTTGTAGAGCATGGGGAAGGTCGGCCAGGGCTGGCCCGTGGAGCGCTCCTCGCCCGGGCGCGGCATGATCTCCAGCTGGGTGACCGAGGCGGCGCCCTGGCGGTGGGCGGTGCCGACGCAGTCCGCGCCGGTGTCACCGCCGCCGATCACCACGACGTGCTTGCCCTCGGCGCTGATCGGGGCGGTGACATAGTCGCCCTCCTGCACCTTGTTGGCCAGCGGCAGATACTCCATGGCCTGGTACACGCCCTTGAGCCCGCGCCCGGGCACCGGCAGATCGCGGGCGGTGGTGGCGCCCGCCGCGATGACCACGGCGTCGTAGCGCTTGCGCAGCTTGGCGGCGTCGATGTCGCGGCCGATCTCCACCCCGGTGCGGAACTTGGTGCCCTCCGCGCGCATCTGCTCGATCCGGCGGTTGATGTGGCGCTTTTCCATCTTGAACTCGGGGATGCCGTAGCGCAGCAGCCCGCCGATGCGGTCGGCGCGCTCGTACACGGCGACCGTGTGGCCGGCCCGGGTCAGCTGCTGGGCGGCGGCCAGGCCGGCCGGCCCGGAGCCGATGACGGCGACGGTCTTGCCGGACAGCCGCTCGGGCGGCTGCGGGGTGACGTCGCCCGTCTCCCAGGCCTTGTCGATGATGGTGACCTCGACGTTCTTGATGGTCACCGCGGGCTGGTTGATGCCCAGCACACACGCGGCCTCGCACGGGGCGGGGCACAGCCGCCCGGTGAACTCCGGGAAGTTGTTGGTCGCGTGCAGCCGCTCGCTGGCCTCCCGCCAGTCCTCGCGGTAGGCGTAGTCGTTCCACTCGGGGATCAGGTTTCCGAGCGGACAGCCGTTGTGGCAGAACGGGATGCCGCAGTCCATGCAGCGGCCGGCCTGCTTGCTGATGATCGGCAGCAGCGAGCCGGGGACGTAGACCTCGTTCCAGTCCTGGACGCGCTCGCCCACCGGACGGGTCGTGGCGACCTCGCGGTCCGTGCTCAGAAAGCCCTTGGGATCAGCCATTGGTCGCCGCCTCCATCATCTTCTCGGTGGTCTCGGACTCGGAGAGCCCGGCTCGCTCGGCGGCGTCCTTGGCGGCGAGCACTGCCTTGTACGTGCTGGGGATGATCTTGCTGAAGCGGGCGAGGGCGGCGTCCCAGTCGGCGAGCAGCGCACCCGCGACGGTGGAGCCGGTCTCCTCGTGGTGGCGGCGCACCACATCGTGCAGCCACTGCCGGTCGGTGTCGTCGAGCGCCTCGATGGCCTCGACGTTGCCGACGTTGACGTTGTCCCGGTCCAGGTCGACGACGTAGGCGATGCCGCCGGACATGCCCGCCGCGAAGTTGCGGCCCGTCGGGCCGAGCACCACGGCCCGGCCGCCGGTCATGTACTCGCAGCCGTGGTCGCCCGCGCCCTCGGAGACCACGGTCGCGCCCGAGTTGCGGACGCAGAACCGCTCGCCGACGCTGCCGCGCAGGAACATCTCGCCGGCGGTGGCGCCGTACGCGAGGGTGTTGCCCGCGATGGTGGAGTACTCGGTGAGGTGGTCGGCGCCCCGGTCCGGCCGGACGATGACCCGGCCGCCGGACAGGCCCTTGCCGACGTAGTCGTTGGCGTCGCCCTCCAGCCGCAGGGTGACACCGTGCGGCAGGAACGCGCCGAAGGACTGGCCGGCCGAGCCGGTGAAGGTGATGTCGATGGCGTCCTCGGGCAGACCCGCGCCGCCGAACTTCTTCGTCACCTCGTGGCCGAGCATGGTGCCCACGGTGCGGTTGATGTTGCGGATGGCGACCTGGGCGCGGACCGGCTGG
Organism: Streptomyces sp. NPDC097640; assembly: GCF_040302705.1. Taxonomy (NCBI): domain Bacteria; kingdom Bacillati; phylum Actinomycetota; class Actinomycetes; order Kitasatosporales; family Streptomycetaceae; genus Streptomyces; species Streptomyces sp. NPDC097640. Next base: position 66,725 of record NZ_JBEOSB010000013.1, on the reverse strand, counting down.
GCCGCCTCGGCGCTCTCCGCGTTCAGCGCGTCGGCCGCGAGCTTGATCAGCTCGTTGTCCAGCGCCTTCTCCAGGCCGTGGTCCTGGCCCACCACCTGGTGGCGCGCCGCGCCCTCGGGCAGCTCCGGGACGTACAGCAGCGGGGCGAGGTCCAGGCCCTGCGCCTTCCAGTGCTGCACCGCGCGGCCGGTGTCCAGCAGCTCGGCGTGGCCGACGGCCTCGTCCAGGGTGCGGAAGCCCAGCTCGGCCAGGAGCTCGCGGACCTCCTCGGCGATGAACTCGAAGAAGTTCACCACGAACTCCGGCTTGCCGCCGAACCGCTCGCGCAGCACCGGGTTCTGGGTGGCGATGCCGACCGGGCAGGTGTCCAGGTGGCACACGCGCATCATCACGCAGCCGGAGACGACCAGCGGGGCGGTCGCGAAGCCGAACTCCTCGGCGCCGAGCAGCGCGGCGATCACCACGTCGCGGCCGGTCTTCAGCTGGCCGTCGGTCTGCACCACGATCCGGTCGCGCAGGCCGTTGAGCAGCAGCGTCTGCTGGGTCTCGGCCAGGCCCAGCTCCCAGGGGCCGCCCGCGTGCTTGAGCGAGGTGAGCGGGGAGGCGCCGGTGCCGCCGTCGTGGCCGGAGATCAGCACCACATCGGCGTGCGCCTTGCTGACGCCCGCGGCCACGGTGCCGACGCCGACCTCGGAGACCAGCTTGACGTGAATGCGCGCCTTCGGGTTGGCGTTCTTCAGGTCGTGGATCAGCTGGGCGAGGTCCTCGATGGAGTAGATGTCGTGGTGCGGCGGCGGGGAGATCAGGCCGACGCCCGGGGTGGAGTGCCGGGTCCTGGCGACCCACGGGTAGACCTTGTGGCCGGGCAGCTGACCGCCCTCGCCGGGCTTGGCGCCCTGCGCCATCTTGATCTGGATGTCGTCGGAGTTGACCAGGTACTCGCTGGTCACGCCGAAGCGGCCGGAGGCCACCTGCTTGATCGCCGAGCGGCGCGCCGGGTCGTAAAGACGCTCCGGGTCCTCGCCGCCCTCGCCGGTGTTGGACTTGGCGCCCAGCTGGTTCATGGCGATCGCCAGGGTCTCGTGCGCCTCCCTGGAGATGGAGCCGTACGACATGGCGCCGGTGGAGAAGCGCCTGACGATGTCGGCCGCGGACTCGACCTCCTCGAGCGGGATCGAGGGCCGGTCGCTCTTGAAGGTGAACAGGCCGCGCAGCGTCATCAGCCGCTCGGACTGCTCGTTCACCCGCTCGGTGTACATCTTGAAGATGTCGTAGCGGCGGGAGCGGGTGGAGTGCTGGAGCCGGAAGACCGTCTCCGGGTCGAAGAGGTGCGGCTCGCCCTCGCGGCGCCACTGGTACTCGCCGCCGATCTCCAGCGCCCGGTGGGCGGAGGGGATGCCGGAGACGGGGTACGCCTTGACGTGGCGGGCGGCGACCTCCTCGGCGATGACGTCCAGGCCCGCTCCGCCGATCTTGGTGGCGGTGCCGTGGAAGTAGGAGTCCACGAAGGACTCGTCCAGGCCGACGGCCTCGAAGACCTGCGCGCCGCGGTAGGAGGCCACGGTGGAGATGCCCATCTTGGACATCACCTTCAGCACGCCCTTGCCGAGCGCCTTGATCAGGTTGCGGATCGCGGTCTCGGCCTCGACGCCCGGCAGGAAGGTGCCGGCGCGGACCAGGTCCTCGACCGACTCCATCGCCAGGTACGGGTTGACGGCCGCGGCGCCGAAGCCGATGAGCAGCGCGACATGGTGCACCTCGCGGACGTCGCCCGCCTCGACCAGCAGGCCCACCTGGGTGCGCTGCTTGGTGCCGATGAGGTGGTGGTGCACGGCTGAGGTGAGCAGCAGGGAGGGGATCGGGGCGTGCTCGGCGTCCGAGTGGCGGTCGGAGAGCACGATCAGCCGGGCGCCGTCCTCGATGGCGGCGTCGGCCTCGGCGCAGATCTCCGCGATGCGCGCGGAGAGCGCCTCGCCGCCCCCGCCGACCCGGTACAGGCCCGACAGGGTCGCGGCCTTCAGGCCGGGCATGTCGCCGTCGGCGTTGATGTGGATGAGCTTGGCCAGCTCATCGTTGTCGATCACCGGGAAGGGCAGGGTGACGCTGCGGCAGGCGGCCGGGGTGGGCTCCAGCAGATTGCCCTGGGGACCCAGCGAGGAGATCAGCGAGGTGACCAGCTCCTCGCGGATGGCGTCCAGCGGCGGGTTGGTGACCTGCGCGAACAGCTGGGTGAAGTAGTCGAACAGCAGCCGCGGCCGCTCGGAGAGGGCGGCGATCGGCGAGTCGGTGCCCATCGAGCCGATCGGCTCGGCGCCGGTCTTGGCCATCGGGGCCAGGATGACGCGCAGCTCCTCCTCGGTGTAGCCGAAGGTCTGCTGGCGGCGGGTGACCGAGGCGTGGGTGTGCACGATGTGCTCGCGCTCGGGCAGGTCGGTCAGGTCGACCAGGCCGGCCTCCAGCCAGTCGCCGTACGGCTGCTCGGCGGCCAGCTCGGCCTTGACCTCGTCGTCCTCGATGATGCGGTGCTCGGCGGTGTCGACCAGGAACATCCGGCCCGGCTGGAGCCGGCCCTTGCGCACCACCTTGGCCGGGTCGAGGTCCAGCACGCCGACCTCGGAGGAGAGCACGACCAGGCCGTCGTCGGTGACCCAGTAGCGCCCGGGCCGCAGACCGTTGCGGTCGAGGACCGCGCCGACCTGGGTGCCGTCGGTGAAGGTGACACAGGCCGGGCCGTCCCAGGGCTCCATCATCGTGGAGTGGTACTGGTAGAAGGCGCGCCGCGCCGGGTCCATGGAGGGGTGGTTCTCCCAGGCCTCGGGGACCATCATCAGCACGCTGTGCGGCAGCGAGCGGCCACCGAGGTGGAGCAGCTCCAGGACCTCGTCGAAGGTCGCGGAGTCGGAGGCGTCAGGGGTGCAGATCGGGAAGATCCGCTCCAGGTTCTTGTCCCCGAACAGGTCGCTGGCCAGCTGCGACTCCCGGGCGCGCATCCAGTTGCGGTTGCCCTTGACCGTGTTGATCTCACCGTTGTGCGCGACGAAGCGGTACGGGTGGGCCAGCGGCCAGCTCGGGAAGGTGTTGGTGGAGAACCGCGAGTGGACCAGCGCGATGGCCGTGGCGAAGCGGCGGTCGGACAGGTCGGGGAAGAACGGCTCCAGCTGACCGGTGGTCAGCATGCCCTTGTAGACCAGGGTGCGCGAGGACAGCGAGGGGAAGTAGACCCCGGCCTCCCGCTCGGCGCGCTTGCGCAGCACGAACGCCTTGCGGTCCAGGGCAAGACCGCTGCTGGCCCCGTCGGTGACGAAGAGCTGGGCGAAGGCGGGCATGACGGAGCGGGCGGCCTCGCCGAGCAGGTCGGGGGCGACCGGGACCTCGCGCCAGCCGAGGACGGTCAGGCCCTCCTCGGCGGCGATCCGCTCGATGTGGTCGGCGGCGGCGTCGGCCTCGCCGTCCGGGAGGAACGCGATGCCCACGGCGTACGAGCCGGCCTCGGGCAGCTCGAACCCGCTGACACTCGTCCGGAGGAACGCGTCCGGGACCTGGACGAGGATGCCCGCGCCGTCACCGGACCGGGGATCGGCACCGGTGGCTCCGCGGTGCTCAAGGTTGCGCAGCACGGTCAGAGCCTGCTCCACGAGCTCATGGCTGGCCTCGCCGGTGAGGGTCGCCACGAAGCCGACGCCACAGGCGTCGTGCTCATCGCGCGGGTCGTACATCCCCTGTCGGGCGGGGTGGGATGCGGAGCGCATCGGCTCTCCCGTCGTCGTCATACGGCATTTGGGTGTGCCGAGGGACGACGCTGGCCCTCCGCCAAGAAATTTTCGTGCAGGTTACATGATGGGTCGCTTCTCGGGAAGCGGATAGCGCGTTCCATCATGCGGACACCGGGCACGAGGGGATGAAGTGAGGCAAGGGGGATCAAAAGATCACCCCGCCGGGAGCGCGAAGCGGGCGACGTTGCCCGCGGCGCTCCGGCGTTATGCCCGTTGGTAAACGGATTGAAACCGTCGGGTAACGGCGTAATCTTGCGGCTCGCCGTATGGTAAATCAACCCACGGCTGTGCCAAAGAGTATGCCCAAGGCATATGTCACACCGGCGGCCGCGCCACCCAGCGCCAGCTGTCGCAGCCCGCTGAACCACCAGCTACGGGCCGTCACCCGCGCCACCACCGCACCGCACGCGAACAGCCCGATCATCGCCAGCACCACGGCCGGCCACAGCGCCGACGCCCCCAGCAGATAGGGCAGCACCGGCAGCAGCGCGCCCAGCGCGAAGGAGCCGAACGAGGACACCGCCGCGACCAGCGGCGACGGCAGATCGTCCGGGTCGATGCCCAGCTCCTCGCGGGCGTGTATCTCCAGCGCCTGCTCCGGGTCCCTGGACAGCTGCTCGGCCACCTGGCGCGCCAGCGCGGGCTCCACGCCCCGCGACTCGTACAGCGCCGCCAGCTCCTCCAGCTCGTCCACGGGGTGCTTGCGCAGCTCGACCCGCTCGACCTCCAGCTCGGCCTCCACCAGCTCGCGCTGGGAGGCCACGGAGGTGTACTCGCCGGCCGCCATCGAGAACGCGCCGGCGGCCAGCCCCGCCAGCCCGGTGATCACGATCGTCTGCCGGTCCACGGCGCCGCCCGCCACACCGGTCATCAGCGCGAGATTGGAGACCAGACCGTCCATGGCGCCGAACACGGCCGGCCGCAGCCAGCCGCCGTTCACATCGCGGTGGGTGTGGTTGTCACGGTGTGCGATGTGCGGCGGTTCGGTGCTCGCAATGACGGACATGGTGCTCCCTTCGAGGGGGGTGCGGGCGTGGCCGCCCTCATCCCAACAGCTCGAAGGTACGCACGAATTCCTTGTCCCCGCCAGCAAGGAAGGCCGAACTTACCTCGCTGACCTGCGGAAATGCGAAAGCCGCCGAACCCGGGCGGGTCCGGCGGCCTTCCGGGAACTACTTCGACGGTTCGGCCGGCTCGGCCTTGGCGGTCTTCTCGGCGCCGCCGTCCTCCGCCTCGGCCTGCTTCTCGGCGCCACCGTCCTCAGGGCCCGAGGGACCGCCCTCGGCCACAGCGGCGGGCTCCACGATCTCCTCCCGCCCGGGGGACTTCTTCGCGGAGATCACCATGTAGGCCACCGCCGCCAGGAAGACGAAGATCGCCGTCCAGTTGTTCAGCCGCATGCCCAGCACATGATGGGCGGTGTCCACCCGCATGTACTCCACCCAGAAGCGGCCCACCGTATACGCGGCGACATACAGCGCGAACGCCCGGCCGTGTCCGAGCTTGAACTTCCGGTCCGCCCAGATCACCAGCAGCGCCACACCGACGCACCACAGCGACTCGTACAGGAACGTCGGCTGGTACGTACCGGCCACCCGCCCTATCCCCGGGTCCGCGTCGATCTTCAGGCCCCAGGGCAGATCGGTCTTCTTGCCGTACAGCTCCTGGTTGAACCAGTTGCCCCAGCGGCCGATCGCCTGGGCGAAGGCGATCCCCGGCGCGACCGCGTCGGCCCACGCCGGGAGCGGGATCCCCCGGCGCCGGCAGCCGATCCAGGCGCCGAGCGCGCCCATCGCGATCGCGCCCCAGATCCCGAGGCCGCCCTCCCAGATCTTGAAGGCGTCCACCCAGTCGCGGCCGTCGGTGAAATACAGCTCGTAGTCGGTGATGACGTGATACAGCCGGCCGCCGACGAGGCCGAAGGGCACCGCCCACACGGCGATGTCGGCGACCGTGCCGACCCGGCCACCTCGGGCGACCCAGCGTCGGCCGCCGAGCCAGACCGCCACGAAGACACCGATGATGATGCAGAAGGCATAGCCGCGCAGCGGGATCGGGCCAAGGTAGATCACGCCGGACGACGGGCTGGGAATGTATGCGAGGTCCATGTCAGAGTCGACGCTACCTTGCCGAGCGGCGGATGCGGCAACCCACCCGGCGCAACGGCTGGATAACTCTAGCCCTTGACGACCATCCGCTTGAGCTTCCGCGGGCTCAGCGGCTTGTTCGGATCGCCGTAGATCGACTTCCCTTCCAGGAGAACGGTCGGCGTCGAGCTGTAGCCCGAGCGGGCGAAGCCGTCATTGGACTTCCGCACCCACGCGTCGTGCCGGCCCTCCTCCACACAGCCGCGGAAGGTCTTGGTGTCCAGCCCCGGGACCTTGCCCGCCAGCTTGATCAGCTTCGACTTGTCCGCGTACGCGTCCTTGGTCTCCGACGGCTGGTTCTTGTAGAGCACATCGTGGTACGCCACATACTTCCCGGCGTCCTGCGCACAGGCCGCCGCGTTCGCCGCGGTCAGCGAGCCGGCGCCGCCCAGGTTCCCATCGATGATCGTCACCAGGTGGTAGCGCACCTTCAGCCGCCCCTTGTCCTGAAGCTGGTGCACGGTCGTACGGAACACGTCCTCGAACTGCTTGCACCCGGGACAGCGGAAGTCCTCGTACACGGTCAGCGTCTTCTCCGCGCTCGCCTTCCCCGTCGGGATCACCGTGCCGCTCGCGCCCCGGGGGGCGACCGCCGGGCCCCCGGACTTCGCGTCCCCGCCGGTCCTGGTGGCGACCATGCCCACCCCGGCGGCCACCCCGAGCACGGCCACGACCGCCCCGGCCACCCCCATGCCGCGGCGGCGCCTGGCGCGGATCCGGTCCTTCTCTCGCTGTTCCCGCAGCCGCTCACGGGCGCTGCTCTTACCCACACGGTTTTTCTCGCTCACGCCCTCGACAACGAGGCGGAGGAGCCCCACTGAGCTCCTCCGCCCCGTATTCCCTCTATCGGGGGACGCGAACGCCGTCCGCCAGCTCACCCGCCAGCGCCCGGACGGCCGTCAGACCCGCCTCCAGGTCCTCGGCGTCCATCAGCCGCCGCACAAACGCCGTGCCCACGATGACGCCGTCCGCGTACTCGGCCACCTCGGCGGCCTGCCGGGCGTTGGACACCCCCAGCCCCACGCACACCGGCAGCGAGGTCGTCGCGCGAGTGCGCTCCACCAGCACCCGCGCCCCCTCCCCCACCGATTCCCGGGTGCCGGTCACCCCCATGATCGAGGCCGCGTACACAAAGCCGCTGCCCGCCGCGGTGACCTTCGCCAGCCGCTCGTCAGCGCTGCTCTGCGCCACCACGAAGACCGTGGCCAGGCCGTGCTGCTCGGCGGCCTTCCGCCACGCCTCCGACTCCTGGACCGGCAGATCCGGCAGGATGCAGCCCGATCCGCCCACCGCGGCCAGATCGGCGGCGAACCGCTCGACGCCGTACCGGTCCACCGGGTTCCAGTACGTCATGCACAGAACGGGCGCCCCCGTCGCCGCGTGCACCTCGCCGACCGTACGGATCACATCGCGGATGCGGAGTCCGCCCCGCAGCGCGATGTCGTCGGCGGTCTGGATGACCGGACCGTCCAGCACCGGATCGCTGTACGGCAGGCCGACCTCGATGACATCGCAGCCGCCCTCGACCATCGCCGTCATCGCCCGCACCGCGGCGTCAACGGTCGGATAGCCGGCGGGCATATAGCCGATGAGCGCCGCGCGCCCCTCCGCCTTGGCCTTCGCCAGCACGGACCCCAGCAGCTCTGCGCTCATCACTTCTCTCCCTCGTAGAGCCCGAAATACCGCGCCGCCGTGTCCATGTCCTTGTCGCCACGGCCCGACAGATTGACCAGCACCAGCCCGTCGCTCCCCAGCTCACGCCCCACCTCGAGCGCCCCCGCCAGCGCGTGTGCGCTCTCGATCGCCGGAATGATCCCCTCGGTACGGGACAGCAGCCGCATCGCCTGCATCGCGGCGTCGTCGGTGACCGCCCGGTACTCCGCCCGCCCCGAATCCTTCAGATACGCGTGCTCCGGGCCGACCCCCGGGTAGTCCAGACCGGCCGAGATCGAGTACGGCTCCAGGATCTGCCCGTCCTCGTCCTGGAGCACATACGACCGGGACCCGTGCAGAATCCCCGGCTCCCCCTTGGTCAGCGTGGCCGCGTGCTCCCCCGTCTCCACGCCGTGCCCGGCCGGCTCGAAGCCGAACAGCCGCACGGAGTCGTCCGGCAGAAAGGCATGGAACAGCCCAATGGCGTTGGAGCCGCCCCCCACACACGCCGCGACCGCGTCCGGCAGCCGGCCGACCCGCTCCAGGATCTGCCGCCGCGCCTCCACGCCGATCACCCGGTGGAAGTCGCGCACCAGCGCCGGGAACGGGTGCGGTCCGGCCGCGGTCCCGAACAGATAGTGCGTACGGTCCACATTGGCCACCCAGTCGCGGAACGCCTCGTTGATCGCGTCCTTCAGCGTCCGGCTGCCGGTCTTCACGGCGATCACCTCGGCGCCCAGGATCCGCATCCGCGCGACGTTCAGCGCCTGGCGCTCGGTGTCGATCTCACCCATGTAGATCACACACTCGAGCCCGAACAGCGCACACGCAGTGGCCGTGGCCACGCCGTGCTGCCCGGCCCCGGTCTCGGCCACCACCCGGGTCTTGCCCATGCGCCGGGCGAGCAGCGCCTGGCCCAGCACGTTGTTGATCTTGTGCGATCCGGTGTGGTTGAGGTCCTCCCGCTTCAGAAAGACCCGCGCGCCGCCCGCGTGCTCGGCGAACCGCGGCACCTCGGTCAGGGCGCTGGGCCGCCCCGTGTAGTTGACCAGCAGATCCTCGAGCTCGGCGGCGAAGGTCGGATCGCCCTTCACCTTGTCGTACTCGGCGGCAACCTCATCGACCGCGGCGACCAGCGCCTCGGGGATGAATTTGCCACCGAACGCGCCGAAATACCCCTCGGCGGTGGGGACCTGACCCTCCGGGTCCGGGACAAAGAAGCCAGACGGCATCTGACGTACTCCTCAGTCGGGGCGGATGCCCCACAAGTCATAACGGACAAACGACACGATGATCGCTGCGTGCGGTCGGGGGTCCGGGGGTTTTTCCCCTACCCACCCCTTCCCGCAACTGGGGCCGCACCCCAGACCCCGGCGGTAGCCGGGAGAGGCCGCAGGACCGGTGGACGGCGCGAGGGCTGCGGGCGCTCGGGGGCGCGGTGGGCTTTCCCCTGACCCGCCCCTTCCCGAAACCGGGGCTCCGCCCCGGACCCCGCCGGCAGCGGGACCGGAGGCGCCGGGAGGCTACGCCCCGGACCCCACCGACGGCGGGACCGCCGCCCACCAGAGAAGCCGGGAGCTCCGCCCCAAACCCCAGCGGTAGCCGACCAGACCGCAGGACCGGCACACAGCCAAGGGCTACGCCCCGGACCCACCCCACCGACGGCAGGACCGCCGCCCACCAGAGAAGCCGGGAGCTCCGCCCCAGACCCCAGCGGTAGCCGGGCAAGGCGCAGAGCCGACGCACAGCCAAGGGCTGCCGACCGGACGCTCCCCGGGGTCCGCCCCGGACGCCAGCGGTGGCTGGTGGCTACGGGCAGGTGACGGGGCACCGTCGGAGGGAGGCTCCCTGGGTACGCCGCAGACGACGAGGGGGCCCCGGCCATGCTCGCCGCGGAGGACGCCCACCCGTCCCGGCGCTGCTCAGGCCTTGGCCGGGGTCACCGGCGGGAGGGGGTGGGGGTGCAGGGGTGGTGCCCTGGACGCTTACGCATATTTGTGGCGCCAAGTTCCGGGCAAGGTCTCGCTTCCGGGCACCGGCGCCGTAAATATGCGGTCCAGGGTGACAGCCCCGGAGGCCCCGCCCCCGGCACCGATCCACGAACCCTCAGCGCACCCCGCCGCGCCATCGGCGCCCATTGACCTGGCCAGGCTCGCAGCCGATGTGGTATCGCACGCGCCGCCCCCGCACCCGCCTCGCGGGCGCGCGGCAGCCACGGGGGCGGCACCCCCGGGCCAAGCGCGCGTACGTGTCCATGGGGGCCTCAGTCCCGCCCGTGCCGCAGCGCCGGATGCGCACCCGCCGCGACCAGGTCCGCGACCGCGCCCTTCGGGTCACGGCCGGTGACCAGCGACTCGCCGACCAGCACGGCGTCGGCCCCGTCGTTCGCGTAGGCGATCAGGTCGTGCGGCCCGCGCACGCCCGACTCCGCGACCTTCACGATGTGGTCCGGGATCTCCGGCGCGACGCGCGCGAACGTCCCGCGGTCCACCTGGAGCGTCTTCAGGTTCCGCGCGTTGACGCCGATCACCCGCGCCCCCGCGTCCACCGCCCGCGCGACCTCTTCCTCGTCGTGCACCTCGACCAGCGGCGTCAGCCCGATCGACTCGGCACGCTCGATGAGCGAGACCAGCGCCTCCTGGTCCAGCGCGGCCACGATGAGCAGCGCGACATCCGCGCCGTACGCCCGCGCCTCCCACAGCTGGTACGAGGTGACGATGAAGTCCTTCCGGAGCACCGGAATGTCGACCTTCGCCCGCACCGCCTCAAGGTCGGCCAGCGATCCGCCGAAGCGCCGCTGCTCGGTCAGCACGCTGATGACCGCCGCGCCGCCCGCCTCGTAGTCCGCGGCGAGCCCGGCCGGGTCGGCGATCGCGGCGAGCGCGCCCTTCGACGGGCTGGAGCGCTTGACCTCGCAGATCACCTTGACGCTGTCGCCCTTGAGCGCGGCGACCCCGTCCTTGGCCTGGGGTGCCTTGGCGGCCCGCTCCTTGAGCTCGTCGAGGGTGACGCGCGCCTGCCGCTCCGCGAGGTCGGCACGGACTCCGTCGATGATCTCGTCGAGCACACTCACGCGAGCGGCCCCCTTCCAGACGGGGATGAAGCTTCTGATCACTACTGGCGCAGCGGGCGTCCATTTCGGAGGCGAGCGCTTCACCAGGCACTGCGATGGTAGCTGCCGACGGACCGAGGTCTCGCATCCGGTTGACGCGGACCTGCGCATTCGACCTTCCCAAAGCCGATGCGGAACATCCGCCTACTCCCATTGTCTACGGTCACGGAGTTAGGAAACTTCCGAAGGGGAAGTTCCGGATAACGGTGAAACCCAGAACCGCCCCGGACAGCAGCCACCCGTGCACGGCCCTCAGCGGCACGACCGGCCCCGCCGTCCGCCCCCGTGCGCAGTCCGCGAACCACCGCAGCCACACCACGGCAAACCCGAGGTAGCCGAGCACGGCGAGCGCGTTGGCCCCGAGCGCGGTGAGCGGCTCCCCATGAGCGACCGCGTACGCGCTGCGCAGCCCGCCGCAGCCGGGGCAGTACACGCCGGTGAGCCTCAGCAGCGGGCAGGCGGGGTAGTGGCCCGGCTCGTTGGGGTCGACGAGCCCGACGAAGGCGAAGGCGGCCAGGACCGCCGCGAGCACCCCCAAGGGAGCGCCCAGCCGACCCACAAGCCCGGCCCCAGGGCCATCCGACGGCGCAGGTGTTTCCTCGGTCACATCGCCGAGTCTCCCCGCGGATACACGAAGGCGCAGCTCAGGGCCCGCGTACCCGCCCCCGTACGGACGTACACCGGACCCCGCGCCACGCGTCGAATCGGATCAGGCGGGTCGCAGCCCCTCGCCCCGGCCTACTACTGGGTCTGCGCCTGCGGCTGCGGCTGGCCCTGCGGCTGCCGCTTCGGCGCCTGCCCGAGGCCGGCCGCGCGCATCGCCATGCCGACGACACCACCGAGGGCCACCACGACCATGCCCGCCCAGAAGCCGATCGGGTTGGCCAGCACGACGAACGCGCCTGCGACACAGAAGCCGATGAAGGCGATGGTGACGCCGGTCCAGGCGGCCGGGGTGTGTCCGTGGTTGTTACCCGCCATGAATACTCCTCGTTGCTCTACTGCCCCCGGGTCCCGGGCGCGCGGGGCGAACGCTCCCACGTCATTGTCCCCGACGCGCGAAACCGCCTTGAGTGGGGGTACCGCTCAGACCGGGGTCGGCCCACCGGGCCGGGCCGGCCACAAACCGCTCACAAACCGCTCAGGCCGAATCCGCCCGCTCCGTCGGGTCCTCGCCGCGGTCGAGGGCCTTCCACAGCTCCTCGGGCCGCTCCGGATCCGCTGCGGGCCCTCCGCGCCGCGCCCGGGCCGCCGGGCCGTGGCTCTCCCCGCCGCCCGCGCGCTCGTAGCGGCCGGACATGGCGGGCCAGTGGCGGCCGTAGCCCAGCGCGAGCAACCCGGCGAGCAGCAGCAGCAGCCCGCCCACCATGGCGACCCAGGGCCACGGGGTGTACGCCACGTCGTGGATGGCGCTGTCGGCCAGGCCGGTCGCTTTGGACGCCTTCTCCTCCAGCGCCGCCTTGTCGGACGCGCCCAGCATCGCGCTGACCACGATCCCCGCCCCGCTGAGGGCCAGCAGCCCGGAGACGACGTAGCGGCCGAGGCGGCTGACGGCGAACACCGCGACGAGCGCGGCGAGGCCGACGATGGCCAGCGCTCCGGGCAGCCCCGTGATGTCGTCACCGTTCGCACGCTGCGGCAGGGTGCCCTGGGCGACCGCGGCCGTGCCCTCGGCCCAAGTACGGCTGGTGGCCAGCAGGACGAGTGCGGCGCCGAGCGCGCCGGACAGCAGCGCTATGCCGAGGCTGCGTCTACGGCCGCGCGCGGCTGAGGCGGTGGGCTCGTGATGGGCCCGGGGCTGGGGTACGGCTGCTGCGCTCACGCGTACCACTATCCCCCACGGGTCGGACAGCCCCGTCGCGGGGATACGTTATGCCTGATTCGACGCCGGACACCCGGAACGTCAACCGCTCCAGAACATCGGCCGCTCCAGAACATCGGCCGACCCGAAACGTCAGCCCCGCTCCAGCCGCCCCGCCGTGTGCACGGCCCGCAGCACCGCCGCCGCCTTGTTCCGGCACTCCGCGTCCTCCGCCACCGGGTCGGAGTCGGCGACGATCCCCGCGCCGGCCTGGACGTATGCCGTCCCGTCCCGCAGCAGCGCCGTACGGATCGCGATCGCGGTGTCGGAGTCGCCCGCGAAGTCGAGATAGCCGACGCACCCCCCGTACAGGCCGCGGCGGCTCGGCTCCAGCTCCTCGATGATCTGCATGGCGCGCGGCTTGGGGGCGCCGGAGAGGGTGCCCGCGGGGAAGCAGGCGGTGAGCACGTCGAAGGCCGTGCGGCCCTCGGCGAGCGTGCCGGTCACGGTGGAGACGATGTGCATGACATGGCTGTAGCGCTCGACCGACATGAAGTCGACGACCTCGACGCTGCCGGGCTCGCAGACCCGGCCGAGGTCGTTGCGCCCGAGGTCGACGAGCATGAGGTGCTCGGCGCGCTCCTTGGGGTCGGCGAGGAGCTCGTCGGCGAGGGCGGCGTCCTCCTGCGGGGTGGCCCCGCGCGGGCGCGTGCCGGCGATCGGGTGCACCATCGCCTGCCCGTCCTCGACCTTGACCAGCGCTTCGGGGCTGGAGCCCACGACGTCGAACCCCTCGAAGCGCAAGAGGTACATATACGGGCTCGGGTTGGTGGCCCGCAGCACGCGGTAGACGTCCAGGGCGCTCGCCTCGCAGGGCGTCTCGAACCGCTGGGAGGGCACGACCTGGAACGCCTCGCCCGCGCGGATGCGCTCCTTGATGTCCTCGACGGCCGCCATGAAGTCCGGCCCGCCCCACAGCGCGGTGTACTCGGGGAGCTCGGAGGCCGGCAGCGCGGTGGGGCCCGTGGGGACGGGGCGGGCGAGGTCGGCGGCCATCGCGTCGAGCCGCGCCACCGCGTCCGCGTAGGCCGCGTCGACGCCCGTGTCGAGGTCGTTGTGGTTGATCGCGTTGGCGATCAGCAGGACGGTGCCGTCCCAGTGGTCGAGCACGGCGAGGTCCGAGGTGAGCAGCATGGTCAGCTCGGGCAGCCGCAGATCGTCCCGGCCGCTCTCGCCGATCTTCTCCAGGCGGCGCACGATGTCGTAGCCGAGATAGCCGACCATGCCGCCGGTGAACGGCGGCAGATGGACCAGCCCGCCGAGGTCGCGCGGGGTGTGCAGGGTCTCGATGGTGGCGCGCAGCGCCTGGAGCGGGTCACCCTCGGTGGGGACGCCGACGGGCGGGGTGCCCAGCCAGCGCGTGCGGCCGTCGCGCTCGGTGAGGGTGGCGGCGCTGCGTACACCGATGAAGGAGTAACGGGACCAGGACCGGCCGTTCTCGGCGGACTCCAGGAGGAACGTGCCGGGGCGCTCGGCGGCGAGCTTGCGGTACAGCCCGACCGGGGTGTCGCCGTCCGCCAGCAGCTTCCGGCTGACGGGGATGACACGGCGGTCGGCCGCCAGCTTGCGGAAGGTCTCGAGGTCCATCGTGTGCGCAGCCTGAGTCATGGCTGGCGAGCCTACTGGCCGAGCGGCAGGACGTCGGAATCGAAGCAGGTGCGGTCGCCGGTGTGGCAGGCCGCGCCGACCTGGTCGACCTTGACCAGGACGGTGTCGGCGTCGCAGTCGAGGGCGACGGACTTGACCAACTGGATGTGGCCCGAGGTGTCGCCCTTGACCCAGTACTCCTGGCGGCTGCGGCTCCAGTAGGTGCAGCGGCCGGTGGTGAGGGTGCGGTGCAGCGCCTCGTCGTCCATCCAGCCGAGCATCAGCACCTCGCCGGTGTCGTACTGCTGGGCGATGGCGGGGACGAGACCGTCGGCGTTGCGCTTGAGGCGGGCGGCGAGGGCCGGGTCGAGGGCGGAGGGGCGGTCTGAGCCGGTCATGCGACCATTCTGCACTCCCGGAGCCCGGGGTCGGGCCGCGCGCCGGGGCGCCGGGAGTGCGTGGGATCCCGATGGCTCGGATGTCGGTGGGATGGGGCATGCTTCGGGCATGACGTTTCCGCCGTCGCCGAACGATCCCAACCGGCCTGGAAACGGCGGGGGGTTCGGGCCACCGCCGGAGCAGGGCTTCGGACCACCTCCCGAGCAGGGCTTCGGGCCGCCCACACAGCCCGGCCCGCCCGCGCCGCAGGGCCAGCTGCCACCGTCGGGCGGCTTCGGGCCGCCCGCCGCCGCGCTGCCACCCGGCGCACCGCCTTCCGGTGCGCTCCCGCCCGGCGCGTTCCAGCCCCCCGGCGCGCTTCCCCCCGGTGCCTATCCTCCGGGTTCACTGCCGCCCCCGCCCCCGCCGGGCCGCGGCTCCAGGACGGCGGCGATCGCCATCGCCGCCGTGGTGGCGGGCGCGCTGGTCATCGGGGGAATCGTCCTCGCCACACGGGACAGCGGCGACAAGAACGAGGCGTCCAACGACACGAAGTCGTCGAGCTCCCCTTCGGGCCCTCCGTCCGCCTCGGCCTCGTCCTCCCCGTCGGCGTCCGCTTCCCCCTCCGACGAGGGGTCCGGCTCGGCCGACCCCGGGCAGGGCGCGCCGCTGGGCGGCGGCAGCGACGTCCCCGACGACGGCACGTCCCCGTCGGCCTCGTCCTCCGACTCCGCGGACCCCGGCGGCCTGGTGCCGTATGCGGTGCTCAAGCCCGGTGAGTGCTTCGACCACCCCGCGCTGGACAGCAGCGTGACGAAGATCGAGAAGCGGGGGTGCAGCAGCCCGCATGACGGCGAGGTAGTCGCCAACGAGACCCTGACCGGGGACTTCTCCACCGAGAAGGAGATCCAGGACAAGGCGCTCACGCTGTGCGAGACGGACGCCAAGAAACGGCTGAAGTCCATACCGAACGACGGCCGGATGTATTACTACTACGCGCTGTACCCGGCGCTGGGCACCTATCGGATCCAGGGCGAGGACCAGGTCTCCTGCGCCCTGACGCTCAGCTCGGGCCCGGGCGGCAAGAAGCTGAGCAAGCCGCTTCCGGGCTGACGGACCGACGGCTGCTGACGGGCTGACGGGCTGACGTGGCCTCATCCGGGGTGGCTCCGGGGGCGTCCCGGAGCCACCCCGGAGGCATCCCACTGGCACCCCGGCCGCGCGATGGCACGGCGTGCCAGTGGCGGGGGCCGAGGGGCGGTCGTAGGGTGGGCGGTATGTCCACTCACGCGAGGCGCGAACGGCTGCTCCTGGCCGACCTGTTGGAGACCGCAGGCCCCGAGGCCCCGACGCTGTGCGAGGGCTGGACCACCCAGGACCTCGCCGCCCATCTGGTCGTGCGCGAGCGCCGCGCCGACGCGGCCGCCGGTCTGCTGCTCAAGCCGCTCGCCAAGCGGCTGGACCGGGTGCAGGCCGAGTTCGCGGCGAAGCCGTACGCGGAGCTGGTCCGGCTGTTCCGCGAGGGCCCGCCGCGGAGCTCGCCGTTCGCCGTCAAGCAGGTGGACGAGGCGGCCAACACCATCGAGTTCTATGTGCACGCCGAGGACGTCCGCCGGGCCCAGCCGGACTGGCAGCCGCGCGAGATCGACCCGGTCTTCGCCGACGCGCTGTGGTCCCGGGTCGAGCGGATCGCCAAGGTGGTGGGCCGCAAGTCCCCGGTCGGCCTGGTGCTGCGCCGCCCGGACGGCCGTACGGTGGTGGCGCACCGCGGCACCCCGGTGGTCACGGTCACCGCGGAACCGGCAGAGCTGGCGGTCTTTCTGTTCGGCCGCCAGGACGTCGCCCGGGTCGAGCTGGAGGGCGACAAGGAGGCGGTGGCCACGATCCAGACCGCGAAGCTGGGCCTCTAGCCCCGCGTCGGTCGGAGCGTCGGCGCACCACCCCCTCACCTCAGCTCACCACGGTCACAGCGCCCGGTTCACCGCGGCCAGGACGGCGTGCACCGAGGCGGTGAGCACGGAGGTGTCCTGACCGGCCCCCCAGCGGACGGTGTCGCCGACGCGGCATTCGACGTAGGCCATGGCGGGGCTGCCGGGCCCCGCGGCGATCGCGTGCTCGGCGTAGTCGAGGATGTCCACGGCGAGCCCGGCGCCCGCCAGGGCGTCGGCGAAGGCGGACAGCGGCCCGTTGCCCGTCCCCTCGTACCGGCGTTCGCCGTCGCCCGCGCGCCGCAGGTCGCAGACGAACCGGTGCTCGCCGGGGGCGGTCTCCTCGGTGCTCCATGACGCGAGGGTGACCGGCCCGTCGTGACCGGGCGCCAGATACGCGCCCCGGAACAGCTCCCACAGCTCCTTCGCCATGGCCTCCCGGCCGCTGTCGTCGGTGGCGGCCTGCACGACGTGGGAGAAGTCGGCGCGCAGCCGCTTCGGCAGGTCGAGGCCGTGGTGCGCCCGCAGCAGATGGGCGATGCCGCCCTTGCCGGACTGGCTGTTGACGCGGATGACCGCCTCGTAGGTGCGCCCCACGTCGGCCGGGTCGATGGGCAGATACGGCACCGCCCATGGCGCCTGCCCCTCCGGCACCCCGGACTCGGCGGCCTGCCGGGCGTGCCTGGCCAGCCCCTTGCTGATGGCGTCCTGGTGGGTGCCGGAGAAGGCCGTGTAGACCAGTTCGCCGCCGTAGGGGTGGCGGGGGTGGACGGGCAGCCGGTTGCAGTGCTCCACGGTGTCGCGGACGGCGTCGATGTCGGAGAAGTCGATCATCGGGTCCACGCCCTGGGCGTACAGGTTCAGGGCGAGCGTGACCAGGTCGACGTTGCCCGTGCGCTCGCCGTTGCCGAACAGACAGCCCTCGACGCGCTGGGCGCCCGCCAGGACGGCCAGTTCGGCGCAGGCGACCCCGGTGCCGCGGTCGTTGTGCGGGTGCACGGAGAGGACAACGTCCGAGCGCCGCTCCAGGTGGCGGTGCATGTACTCGATCTGGTCGGCGTACACGTTGGGGGTGGCGCACTCGACGGTGGCGGGCAGGTTGTGGATCACCGGCCGCTCGGGGCAGGCGTCCCACAGCGCGGTGAGGCCGTTGCAGACCTCCAGTACGAAGTCGGGCTCGGTGAGGTTGAAGACCTCCGGGGAGAACTGGAACCGGATGTCCTCGGGCCGCGCCGCCGCGAGCCGGGCCAGCTGCCCGGCCGCGTCCCGGATCATCCCGTACACCTCGGCGCGCCCGCGGCCGAGCACCACCTCGCGCCAGACCGGGGCGGTGGCGGTGTAGAGGTGCACCACCGAGCGGGGCAGGCCCTCGATCGCGGCGAAGGTCCGCTCGATCAGGTCGCGGCGGGCGGGGGTGAAGACCACCACGGTCACATCGGCGGGGACCGCGTCGCTCTCCGCAAGGTGCCGTACGAAGTCGAAGTCGGTCCGGCTCGCCGAGGGATAGCCGATCTCGATCTCCTTGAAGCCCATCGCGACCAGGAGATCGAACATCCGGCGCTTGCGCGGGGTGTCCATCGGCTCGGCCAGCGCCTGGTTGCCGTCGCGCAGATCCACCGGCACCCACAGCGGTGCCCGCTCGATCCGGCGGGCCGGCCAGGCGCGGTCGCCGGTCAGCGGCACCGCGACCCTGTCGTACACGGACTGGTAGCGGTGGTACGGCATGGCGCTGGGCCGCTGCGGGTTCCAGGAGGGGACGTGGTCGTCATGAAGAGCCATGGGCCGGGGTTTCCTTCTCTCGATCGGAGGGCGACCGGCGAGCAGCACGGCACTCCGCGGCGGGGTGCCGGTCGGATCAGGCCCCGCCGCGGCAGCCGAGAAGGAGACCACGCAGCGTCATGCGGAACAGGCTAGCCACACCTCAGGTCCTCAGACAAGCTGAGGACCTGAGGAATACTGGAGAGCGTCCGGACGTGCCGCGGGGCGGCCGGCCCTGGGAAGCCATGAGCGCTCCTGGGAAGCTATGACCCTCCGCGAACGCGATGAGACAACGCTCGCTGAAAGACGCTCCCTGAAAGGTGAACCGGATGCCGCTGGGCGCCCTCCGTCCCACTCCCCTGGTCGACCAGGCGGCCGCGCGGCTGCGCGAGGAGATCACCGGGGGCCATTGGCCGGTCGGCACCAGGCTCCCCGGCGAGACCACCCTGGCCAAGACGCTGGGCGTGGGCCGCTCCACCGTGCGCGAGGCGGTGCGTGCCCTGGCCGGAGCGGGGCTGGTCCAGGCCCGACAGGGCTCCGGGGTCTTCGTCATCGCCACCGAGCCCGCCGAGGACTGGCCGGCCCGGCTCCGCCGCGCGGCCGTCACGGACGTGTTCGAGGTGCGCATGCTGGTCGAGGTGCAGGCCGCCCGGCTGGCCGCGCTGCGCCGCACCGACGCCGACCTCACCGCCCTCGGCGCGGCCCTGGACGCCCGGAGCGCCGCCGCCGCGGGCGACGACGCCTCGTTCGTCGACGCCGACATCGCGCTGCACGCGGCGGTGGTCGGCGCCGCGCACAACCCCGTACTCACGGACCTGTTCGCCGAGTTCGTCCCCCGGCTGCGGCAGGGCCTGATCGACCTGGTGGACCTGCTCGCCCTGCGGACCGGAGCGGCCGGGACGCCGAACCCGGGCGACGAGGCCCACACCGCGCTGGTCCGGGCCGTCGAGGGGGGCGACGCGGAGACGGCGGGCCGTGTGCTCCAGGCCGAGCTGGAGCAGACCCTGACCCGGCTGCGCGACGGCGACGGCAACGGCGACGACCGCCTCGGCTGAGCGACACCGCGCTGACGGCCAGGGGGCGGCGGCCATCCGGTCGGCGAGCGCGCGCTTCTGCCCCTCGGTGTCGTATCAGCGATCGAACCCCGCTGACGAATCGAGGCTGACTTTGCCCGGCCGCAGCCGGAGTGATGTCATCCGATTCGGCTAGCATGCGTTTTTATTCGCGATGTGCTGCGGCGGGCCAGGGGAGAGACGGCCGCAGCACCGGACGCGCTGATGTCCTCTTCGGGAGGTAACGGGGAAATGTCGTTCGACAGCGAGTGGTCTCAGCTCAAGGCGGACGCGGCCGGGCAGCAGAGCGCCCAAACGCGACTCAACCAGCTTGCCGCGGCCGACGGTGGCGGCGGGGGCAAGGACGGCGGCAAAACCTCCGATCTCATCGTCCACCAGGACGACTTGGACGCCGTGGGGCACGAGGCCTTCATCCTGCACGGGGAGCTGCAGAAGGCGGCCGACATCGCCGGGGCCGAGGGGCTCGGCCGTGAGCGTTTCCGAGATATCCGAGATATCCGAGATGGTGAAGTAGCGGAAACGGGGGAATGACGATGGGGACTCTCACTTACACGGATCTCGTCGGGGTCGATCTGGGAAAGCTCAGTACCGCGGTCACGGACTGGAAGTCCGTTGTCGATGGTTTGAAGAAGCTGGAGAGCGACGCGCGTTCGGGCCTGCTGAAGAAGTCGGAAGAGGCGCGGTGGGCCGGGCTCAACGCGACCGTCACGCATGAATTCGTCAAGAAGACCGTGAAAGAGTTCGAGGACCTGCACAAGGAGGCCAACAGCATCTGGGTCATCCTTGACGACGGGCATTCCGAGCTGACCAGGATTCAGTCCAAAGTCAAGTGGCTCGTCGCAAGGGCGCAGGAAGACGGATTCAAGGTCTCCGACGACTCCGACGGCACCGTGAGTTTCCATGAGTCCGGGGAGGGCGGGTCGAGGTGGTCACTGGACTCCACACAGTCGTACACCGACGCCGTCAATCATGAAATGCGCCGGGCCGCCACGACCGACCTTCTGGTCAAGCGCGCACTGGCCAAGATCCACGGCGGAGACCCGTCCGACGCGGGCCACACCTACTACCACACTCTGCTGGACGTATAACGGGGAGTCGTGACGGTGGAGCCCGGTGGCCACGGGAAGCCCAAGGTGTCTGCGCGCACGGCCGGAGGGGCCGGTGCCGGGTCGGCGCCGGCCCACGTCCCCGCCGACGCCGCCCTGCGCCCTCCCACCCTGCGCCTACGCGACGGCCCCCTCCTGATGACCGATTGGCCTGATGACAGCGAGATGGCGTTCTTGGCCCGCTCAACCGACTCCTCGGAGGCCGACCCGCCGGGATTCTCCGTGGCCAGCGCCTGGTTGAGCGCGACGAACGGCCGCATGCGTCGCTCGTAGTCGTCGAACGCCGCGCCGTGACCGCCGTAATCCCGCACCGGCCAAGAACATTACGGGCGAACCACTGGATCGATCGGCAATCGAACCCCGCTGACGAATCGAGGCTGGCTTTGCCCGGCCGCAGCCGGAGTGATGTCATCCGATTCGGCTAGCATGCGTTTTTATTCGCGATGTGCTGCGGCGGGCAAGGGGAGAGACGGCCGCAGCACCGGACGCGCTGATGCTCTTTACGGGAGGTAACGGGGAAATGTCGTTCGACAGCGAGTGGTCTCAGCTCAAGGCGGACGCGGCCGGGCAGCAGAGCGCCCAAACGCGACTCAACCAGCTTGCCGCGGCCGGCGGGGGCGGCGGGGGCGGCGGAGGCAAGGACGGCGGCAAAACCTCCGATCTCATCGTCCACCAGGACGACTTGGGCGCCGTGGGGCACGAGGCCTTCATCCTGCACGGGGAGCTGCAGAAGGCGGCCGACATCGCCGGGGCCGGGGCGGACAAGGACGGCGTGGGGTCGTCCATGCAGTCGGCCAAGGCTCTCAGCGACCACAACTTCACCATGGGCGCGGAGCTGAGCACGACGGTGTCCGTCTGGACTTCCCAGGTGAACACCATGCTGCAGATGTGCGCCCATATCTCCAATCACCTGGACTACTCGAAGAAGAGTCACGCGAACGACGACGAGCTGATCGCGGCCTCGCTTCGACACCGGGACGGCTCGGCCGTCAGCGTTTCCGAGATATCCAAGATGGTGAAGTAGCGAAAACAGGGGAATGACGATGGGAACTCTCACTTACACGGATCTCGTCGAGCTCGATCTGGGAAAGCTCAGCAGCGCGGCCATGGACTGGAAGTCCGTTGTCGATGGTTTGAAGAAGCTGACGAGCGATGCGCGTTCGGGCCTGCTGAAGAAGTCGGAGGGTGCGCGGTGGGCCGGGCTCAACGCGACCGTCACGCATGAATTCGTCAAGAAGACCGTGAAAGAGTTCGAGGACCTGCACAAGGAGGCCAGCAGCATCTATGCCATCCTGAACGACGCGTATGACCAGCTGGCTGAGATTCAGGACACAGTCAAGGGGATCGTCATAGGGGCGGAGGTCTATGGATACAAGGTCTCCGACAACTCCGACGGCACCGTGCGTTTCGATTCTCCTGAGGGTGACGATTCGCGGTTGGCACGGGACTTGGGGCAGTCGTACGCCAATTCCATCGAGCGAGAAATTGACCAGGCCGTCACGACCGACCATCTGGTCAAGCGCGCACTGGCCAAGATCCACGACGGAGACCCGTCCGACGCGGGCCACGCCCAGTACCACTCTCTCCGGGACGTAGAAAGGGAGTCGTGACCGTGGAGCCCGGTGGCCATGGCGCTCGGCAAACAGCTCGACCAGGCCGAATCCTGGCCGCCGATGACCACCGCACCCATGTGATACACGATGACCGAAGCAGCAGCCCCGGCAGCCGGCCGCCGGAGAAACCCCGGCTATGACTCGGCGGCTCCGTTCCCGGCAGATGGGCGCCAGTGCCCGACGTATCCCTCCCGGAGGGGACCGCCCAGCAACTCGAGCACGCCGCGGGCCGCGGTGATCAGCGGTGCCGGGTCGGCGCGCTCGGCGAGGGCCAGGTGCCCACGGAGCAGTTCCCGGCCGAGGACCGGATCGGCCGCGATCAGGCGCCGGGGCAGCCACTTGCCGACCCCGTTCCAGGCGCGGCGATGAGCGATCAGGAGGTGTGCGGCTTCGTTCAGCGTCCGGTCGGCGATGGCCAGTTGCTCATGTCGGTCACTGCCGAGACCGGTCTCGGCCATGTCGTCCAGAAGGTCGGTGAGCAGGAAGCGGCCGAGCTCGCTCTCGTTCGGGGTAAGGGGTTCGGGCCCGGCAGCGAGCAGGGCCTGGGCCTCGGCACGCAAGGTTTCGACATGGCCATCCGGGTCGTGCAGCAAAACGGACTCGGCGTAGATGAAGAGCGCGGTCGCCCGGCGGGTGGCCCTGGCTGCCGCGAACACCTCCCCCAAGTCGACACGGGTGTGCAGGAACACCTCGGCGAGGCGGCCTTCGTGACGGAGCACTTCCCGGCGGCTGATGCCGTCGTCAGGGAGAAGGACAGCGATGTCGAGGTCGCTGCCGGGGGTGGCCCGACCAGAGGCGCTGGACCCGCCGAGCGTGGCGCCAAGTGCGTCCGGGTAGCGGGCGAAGACCAGTCGCCGGGCTTCTCGAACGTACTCAGCGACCGCGCCGGAACCGGTCGTCTCCGGGAAGGTTGCGGGGTCAGGCTGTGACTGGGCATCCATGGCTGCCATCGTTCCAAGCGGACGGCGTGCTCGACGCCGCTTCCTGCATCCTGCATCCTGGAATACGACTTGGACGCGTGACCGGGCAGTTCGGCGCTCACGTCTCCCGGACCCGGCCGCCGAAGAAGACCTGGGTCTCGGTGATCCTTCCGTCCCGCACGGTGATCAGCTCGACGTTGCGATAGCGTCCGCCGGCCTTCAGCTCGTACTCGTAGAGGAGGAAGACGTCGTCGCCCCCGGCGGGGACCGCTTCCAGGACCTTCTGGTACCGGAGGCGGTCGACCGTGGGGAAGCAGCGTTCGAAGAACGCGGCCTTGTCGATGTGGTCGTCCTGCGGGCTCGTGAAGACGAAGTCCTCGGCGATCAGCCGGTCCGCGGTGTCACGGTCCTGTGCGAGGTAGCTCTCCATGCATGCGCGGACGACGTCGACGTTCGCCATGGCTGCCCTTCCTTCCGGTCCGGGTCTTTCTCCTGGCCCCCAGAAGGGCAGACCGATCCCGCCGCCGGAACTCATCGGCGATCGCCGTCGGCGTGTGTCCGGCCGCGTGTGCGGCGCCGGTAGTAGTGCACGGTGACGACAGCCGGCAGCGGCCCCCACGCCACCATCGGCACGTAGCACGCGTTCATCAGCCACTCCCCCCACTGCGTGACCTCCATATCGGCGTGCAGCGTCGTCCGGACGAAGAGCGCGCCGTAGACCGTGCAGGCGACCGCGCCCAGCGCCGCGGGCACGACCGCGGCGTGCACGGGGATGCGGTGGCCTCTCAGGCGCGGGATCCAGCGCGGCCACACCTCGCCCCACGGCCGCACCAGCCCCAGTGTCAGGAAGGCCAGTGCCTCCTGCACCGCTGACAGCAACGGCAGGACGAGATACCTCCATCCGGGTATGAGCATCGCGTCGTACTCGGACTCGGCGAGCCCCAGTGGAACACCGAGCACCACGCCCAGCCGCCACAGCGCGGAAGGCACGGATGCCCATAAGGTCGCGGCCGCCGCGCGCCTGGCCCACAGGGGGACGGGGGCGGCGGTCGCGAGGGGCGAGGGGGCGGGTGGCGGCGCGCTGGTGGGCAGACCTTGGTCCGCCCGCCGCGTTCGCCGAAGCAGCTCAGTTCAGGGCGGCGAGCAGGCCCACGTGGAAGGGGCTGAGGTCCGCTGTGCGGTCGGTCAGGACCTTGGTGAGCCAGTCGGGGTCGCCGAGCAGGGCACGGCCGACGGCGGCGAGGTCGAACTCGTCGCGCTCCATGCGGTCGAGCAGTTCTCCGATGCCCGTGACCTCGCCCTGCCGGCCCTGGATCACATCGGTGAACTCGTTGTCGAGGCCGATCGCGCCGACGGAGATCGAAGGCTTGCCCGTGAGCTTCTTCGCCCAGCCTGCGAGGTTGAGGTCGGACCCCTCGAACTCGGGCTGGTGGAAGCGGCGGGTGGAGCAGTGGAAGGCGTCGGCCCCGGCGTCCGCCAGCGGGGCGAGCAGGGCTTCGAGTTCCTGCGGCGAGCGCGCGAGCCTGGCGTCGTAGGCGCCCATCTTCCACTGTGAGAACCGGATGGTGATCGGGAAACCCGACGAGACCGCCCGGCGGACCGCGGCGACGACCTCGGCGGCGAAGCGGGAGCGGGCGGCGAGGTTGCCGCCGTAGGCGTCGGTGCGCCGGTTGGTCCGCTCCCAGAGGAACTGGTCGATGAGATAGCCATGGCCCGCGTGTATCTCCACGCCGTCGAACCCGATCCGCTCGGCGGCTTCGGCAGCCGTGGCATAGGCCGCGACAACATCGTCGATGTCCGTCCGCGTCATCGCCCGGCCGGACTCCGTACCGTCGACGGCGATGCCGGAGGGGCCCATGGGCGGGGCGGCGGGCACGGGCGGGGAGCCGGGCTTGCGGTCCATGCCCACATGCCACAGCTGCGACATGATTCTCCCGCCGACGCCGTGCACCGCGTCCGTCACCCCGGCCCAGCCCGCCAGGGCCTGTTCTCCGTGGATACGGGGGACGCGGTCGCTGCTGCCCGCCGATTCATGGCCGATGTACGTCCCCTCGGTGATGATCAGGCCCACTCCGCCCGCGGCCCGCCGGGCGTAGTACGCCGCCACGTCCTCGCCCGGTATGCCGCCGGGCGAGAACTCACGGGTCATCGGCGCCATCACGATCCGGTTGGGAAGGGTGAGGTCGCCCACGGTGAAGGGGCGCAGCAGGACGTCCTTGGCGCGTGCGGCGGAGGTGCTGGACATGGCTGGTCTGCTTTCTCTCTCGGGGCGGTGTGACAAGGTCTCAGTCCGTCGCCGCCGTCGGGATCCGGGCGCGGTCCGCCTCTTCCGCCGGATCGGACTGCTTGGCGGCCGCGTTTCCCCCGACGAACCAGGCGAGGGCGAAGGCGGCCGCGGCGAGGACTGCCGTGCCGATGACGACGCCGCGCAGTCCGCCGATGAACGCCTCCTGGACGGCGTGGCGCACCTGGGCGGGCATGCGGTCGACCGAGGCCGGGGTCACCTCGCCCGTGGAGGTGAGCCTTTCGGCGGTGCGGTGGCCGAGCCGGTCGGCCAGTTCGGCCGTCATCCGGCCGATGTGTACGGCGCCGAGGGCGGCGACGCCGAGTGAGCCGCCGATCGTACGCAGCAGGGTGACGGTGCCGGTGGCGGCGCCCATGTCGCGCGGCGGGGCGGTGTTCATCGTGGTGAGCAGCGTGCTCTGCATCAGCATGCCGACGCCTGCGCCGAACACCAGGGGGAGGGCCGTGGCGGCGAACACCGGGGTGCCGGTGTCGAGCAGGAGCAGCAGGAACACGCCGGTGACGGTGAGGGCGGCACCGGTGATCGGCACCACGCGCTCCAGACCGCCCCGGTCCATCAGCCGGCCGGTGATGAGCTGCGCCGCCAGCATGCCCATCATCAGGGGCAGGCCCTGCATGCCGCTGACGGTGGAGGAGGAGCCCTGCACGAACTGCATGTACTGGGGCAGGTAGCTCGCCACCGAGATCAGCGCGGCGCCGACCAGGAAGCTGAGGGCCTGGGCGAGGGTGAAGTCGCGGCTGCGGAACAGCCGCAGCGGGATGACGGGCTCCGCCGCGCGCCGTTCCACCCGGACGAAGGCGGCGAGGGCCGCGGCGGCCACCGCGCCGAGCAGCACGATCTGCGGTGAGGTCCAGTCGTAGCGGGTGCCGCCCCAGCCGGCCAGCAGGGTGAGGGACAGGATGGCGGCGGTCAGCAGGGCCGTACCGGGGTAGTCGATCCGTCCGCCGGCGCGCGCTTGTGGCAGCCGTACGCCCTTGCCGACGGCGAGCAGCGCGGCGATGCCGAAGGGCACGTTGACGTAGAAGACCCAGCGCCAGTCCAGGACGTCGGTGATGAATCCGCCGAGCAGCGGCCCGCCGACGAAGGCGACGGGCAGCATCACGCCGATCATCGACTGGACGCGGCCGCGTTCCTGAGCGGGGATCAGTACGCCGATGATGGACATCGCACCGACCATGAGACCGCCGGCCCCGAGGCCCTGGGCGGCGCGGAAGGCGATGAGTTGTCCCATGTTCTGCGCGAGGCCGCACAGGACGGTGCCGATCAGGAAGAGCACCACGGACCAGAGGTAGGCGCCTTTGCGGCCGTAGAGGTCGCCGAGTTTGCCCCAGATCGGGGTGGTCGCGGCCAGGGTGAGCAGGTAGGACGTGACGGCCCAGGAGAAGTGGTCGAGGCCGCCCAGGTCGCCGACGATGGTCGGTAGTGCCACGCCGACGATCTGCCCGTCGAGTGTGGCGAGGAAGATGCCGAGCATCAGGCCGAAGATGCCCAGGTAGGGAGCGTTCCGCCGGGCGGGAGGGGGATTGTCCCCCGGGTCGCCGGTCATGGCGTCGTCGGTCGTGGCGTCGCCTGTCATGGCCGCGCTCCCCCGCCTCAGCCGGTGTACGGGCGGGCGGCGCGGGCGTCCCGCAGCGCGAGCCCCCACCAGGTCAGCTGGTCGAGCAGGGACTTGGCCGCGGCGTCGCACTCCGGGTCCAGGGGCTTGCCGTCCGCGTCGAACTTGTCGCCGTAGTTGTGGAAGCTGACGGTGTTGCGGATGGTCACCGCGTGCAGCTCGGCCAGGACGCCCCGCAGGTGCTCGACGGCGCGCAGACCGCCGGAGATGCCGCCGTAGGAGACGAAGGCGACCGGCTTGGCGTGCCACTGCTGGTTGTGCCAGTCGATCGCGTTCTTCAGGGCCGCCGGGTAGCTGTGGTTGTACTCCGGGGTGACGATGACGAACGCGTCGGCCGCCGCCAGCCGCGGAGCGACGGCGCCGAGCAGCGCCACGTTCTCCTCCGACGGCTGCTGCCCGAACGCCGGCATGACGGTCGGGACCGGGGTCTCGACCAGGTCGACAAGGTCGGCTTCCATGTCCTCGCGCTGGGCGATGTGGCCGGCCGTCCACTCGGCCACCACGGGTCCGAAGCGGCCGTCCCGGGTGCTGCCGACGAGGACCGCCACCCGCAGGGGGCTGTCGTTGAGGTTGCTCATGGAGAGGCTCCGTTCGGTGCGTACAACGTATCCGTCGCGATACAACGTACACATCGGTGTGTACGTTGTCCACACACGGATACTCTGTACACTGGGCGGTTCTGAAAGGAGCTCACCCCATGCCTCCTCGGAAAAAGCGGGAGCCGCAGGCGAAGCCGGAGCGGTCCGAGCGGCCGGAGCCCGCCTTCCTCTGGGAGCGGCTGGACCGCCCGGCCCCCGCCCCGCGCTCCACGCTCACCCCCCGGCGCATCGCCCAGGCCGCGGTGGCGATCGCCGACGCGGAAGGCCTCGACGCCGTCACCATGCGCCGCCTCGCGACCGATCTGGGGGTCGCCCCGATGGCCGCGTACCGCTATGTGTCGGGCAAGGACGAGCTCCTCGAGCTGATGGTCGACCATGTCTACGGCGAGATGACGCCGCCCGAGGGCGCCAAGGACTGGCGGGAGGCCGCGCGGGCGCGCGCCCAGCGCACCAGGGCGGTGCTCCTCCAGCACCCCTGGGTGGCCCGCGCGGCGGTGTTCACGCTGACCCCGAACCAAGTGGCCGTGGTCGAAGCCACCCTGGCCTCGCTCGCCGAGCTCGATCTGGACGTCGACACGATGATGGCGGTCTGTCGCGCAGTGGACTCCTATGTGAAAGGCGCCGTGGACCGGGAGATCGGTCTCGCGGAGCTGATGCAGGAGCAGGGGTGGTCCAGCGCCGACGAGACGCGCATCGCCCTCGCCCCGCGCATGAACTGGCTGATGAACACCGGCCGGTACCCGACATTCGCCCGCTACATCAACGAGGCGACCCGCAAGGACGACGCGCAGTGGCAGTTCGAGATCGGGCTCGACGCCGTCCTCGACGGGATCGCGGCCCGCTTGGGGATCTGAGCCATGAGCGGCGGAGTCCGGCCGGCCGCCCCGCCCGCCCCGGCCCGCCCCGCCCCGCCCCGCCCCGCCCCGCCCTTGGCACAACGTGCACCTGGTACCACGTGCAACGCTTCGGCGCCTGTCGTCGTCTCTTCACACGGGCACATGACGTGACCCGGTCACGACTGGGACGGGGGCCGGAACGGTGACATACGAGGGCGACAACGAGGACGGACAGCCGGCGAACCAGCGGCCGCCCGCACCGCCGAGACCGCCGACCCCGCCCGCCGCCGGGCCACAGCCCACGCTGCCCGCCTATCCGCAGCAGCCGCCCGGCGGGCCCGGGCCCGCCCCGGGCCCGCCGTGGCCGACTCCCCCGGCTCCCCCGCCGCCCCCGCGGCGCGGCGGGGGCAGGGTCACGGCCATCCTCGCCATCGTCGTGCTGCTGCTGGCGGGCGGCATCGCGGTCGCGCTGTTCGAGCACGCCGGCTCCGGCGACCCGGCGGCGAAGAAGTCGTCGCGTCCGGCCCATGCCCTGCGGCAGAAGTGGGAGACGCGGCTGCCCGACGCGCACGTCCGCGGCACCCTCAGCGGACTGCCCGCCCTCTGGACCACCTCGCGCGGCCCCGTCTACGCCGACGACAACGGCGTACGCGCCTTCGACCCCGAAACCGGCAGGACGCTGTGGACGGTGCGAACGCCGAAGGGGGCGAGCGAGGTCTGTGCCATTGCCCCGCACCCGAACTCCGACGGTGTCGCCGCCGCCGTCTATGACGCCGGCGGCAATGACTGCGCGTACCTCGTCGTCTTCGACACGGACACCGGGCAGACCCTGTGGTCCAAGAACCTGGCGGGCGACAGCAAATCCTTCACGCCGCATGTCGAGGTCGGCGAGGACGTGGTGGTCGCGGGGATCGGCCCGGTGTCGGCCTATGCCATCTCCGGGGGCGAGAAGAAGTGGACGCTGACGTCACGCGGCCGCGACTGCGGGACCGACATCGCGTGGTCCGCCGGCTATCTGGCCGCCTCCAGCAGTTGCAGCGACGTCACGCCGGAAAACCAGCTGAGCATCCTGGATCTACGGGACGGAAATGCCGGCTCCTGGAAGTTCCCGAACGAGAAGCGGGACGTGGAGCTGGTGGTGGGGAACGACCCGCTGACGCTCATGCTCGCCGAGGAAAAAGACAGCAACGACACCAAGCGCTATCTCCAGACCTACACAAAGGACGGAAAGCCCGACAAGACCTTCCCGATGACGGGCAAGCTCAAAAACCTCCAGTTCGACCCCGCGGCCACCGCCATGGGGGACGACTCGGTACTGCTGTCCTCCTACGACAACACCTCGGGCCTGGGGGCCACCGACCTCAGGACCGGCACGGTGCTGTGGTCCAAGGCGGACACGATCCAGATCGGCCTGGAGTCCGGCAAGGTGCTCGCCGTGAAGGCCCCCGAGCAGCCGGGGCAGGATCCGAGCGTCGTCTCCATCGGGCTGCGGGACGGCAAGGAGGAGTCCCGGGGTCTGCTCCCCACCCCCCGGCACTCCCTGAGCCGCGTACAGAGCCTGACGGCCGGCGTGTGGGGAAACACGCTCTACGTGGTCAACCAGGAGATCGACGACCCGAAGGGCGGGCGAGTGCTGCGCGC
This sequence comes from Streptomyces sp. NPDC097640, assembly GCF_040302705.1. Taxonomy (NCBI): domain Bacteria; kingdom Bacillati; phylum Actinomycetota; class Actinomycetes; order Kitasatosporales; family Streptomycetaceae; genus Streptomyces; species Streptomyces sp. NPDC097640. The sequence goes on along the minus strand of NZ_JBEOSB010000013.1, from coordinate 36,820 downwards.
CTACGACATCAGCGGGTGACACCCCCTACAGGCGCACCGGGTGCCCCGCCTCCCGCAGCGCCTCCTTGACCTGGCCGATGCGCAGGTCACCGAAGTGGAAGACCGAGGCGGCGAGCACCGCGTCCGCGCCGGCGTCGATCGCCGGGGAGAAGTCGGCGAGCTTCCCGGCGCCGCCGCTGGCGATGACGGGGACGGTGACGTGCTTGCGCACCGCCTCGACCATCGCGGTGTCGTAGCCGTCCTTGGTGCCGTCGGCGTCCATCGAGTTCAGCAGGATCTCCCCCGCGCCCAGCTCGGCGGCGCGGTGGGCCCACTCGACGGCGTCGATGCCGGTGCCGCGGCGGCCGCCGTGGGTGGTGACCTCGTAGCCGGACGGAGTGACCGTGCCCTCACCGCAGCGGCGGGCGTCGACGGACAGGACCAGGACCTGGCTGCCGAAGCGCTCGGCGATCTCCCGGATCAGCTCGGGGTGGGCGATGGCGGCCGTGTTGACGCCGACCTTGTCCGCGCCGGCCCGCAGCAGCTTGTCGACGTCGTCCACGGTCCGGACCCCACCGCCCACGGTGAGCGGAATGAAGACCTGCTCGGCGGTGCGGCGCACCACGTCGTAGGTGGTCTCGCGGTTGCCCGAGGAGGCCGTGATGTCGAGGAAGGTCAGCTCGTCGGCGCCCTCCTCGCCGTAGATCTTGGCCATCTCGACGGGGTCACCCGCGTCCCGCAGGTTCTGGAAGTTGACTCCCTTGACGACCCGGCCGTTGTCCACGTCCAGGCAGGGGATGACTCGGACCGCCAGGGTCATGACGCTCGGGCTCCTCGGAATGCTTCTACTTCGACTTCCACCAGGACGCGCGAGTCGACGAAGCCGGACACCACGACCAGGGTCGCGGCGGGGCGTACGGCGTCGAAGAGCTCCTTGTGGGCGCGGCCCACCTCGTCCACATCGCGCGCGTGGGTGAGATACATACGGGTACGGATGACCGATTCGACGCCGAGGTCGAACTTCCGCAGCGCGTCCAGCGCGTTGCGGAAGGCCGCCAGCGTCTGTTCGTACGGATCGCCCTCGCCCTGGAGGACCCCGCCCACCAGCGGCATCGTCCCGGCGACCAGGACCCGGTCACCGGCCGCGACGGCCCGGGCGAAGCCGATGGTCTCTTCCCAGGGGCTGTCCGCCTGGACGCGCCGCACGCTCTCGGCTGAGGTCATACGGATACCGCCTCCAACGCCTCTTCCAAGGTGAACGCCTTGGCGTAGAGGGCCTTGCCGACGATGGCGCCCTCCACACCCTCCGGTACCAGGGTCGCAAGGGCACGCAGATCGTCAAGGGAGGAAACGCCGCCGGAGGCGACGACCGGCTTGTCGGTCGCGGCGCAGACGTTCTTCAGCAGCTCCAGGTTGGGGCCCTGGAGGGTGCCGTCCTTGGCGATGTCGGTGACGACGTAGCGGGCGCAGCCCTCGGAGTCCAGGCGGGCCAGGGTCTCGTACAGGTCGCCGCCGTCGCGGGTCCAGCCGCGGCCGCGCAGGGTGGTGCCGCGGACGTCGAGGCCGACCGCGATGCGGTCCCCGAACTCCGCGATGATCTTGGCGACCCACTCCGGGGACTCCAGCGCGGCGGTGCCGAGGTTGACGCGGGTGCAGCCGGTGGCGAGGGCCGCGGCGAGCGAGGCGTCGTCGCGGATGCCGCCGGAGAGCTCGACCTTGATGTCCATGGTGCGCACGACCTCGGCGATCCGCTCGCGGTTGTCGCCGGTGCCGAAGGCCGCGTCCAGGTCCACCAGGTGCAGCCACTCGGCGCCGGCCCGCTGCCAGGCGAGGGCGGCCTCCAGCGGGTCGCCGTAGGACGTCTCGGAGCCGGACTCGCCGTGGACCAGGCGTACGGCCTGGCCGTCGCGGACATCGACGGCGGGGAGGAGTTCGAGGCGGTGGGTGCTCATGGGAGACCTTACGGTGAGGTGCGGGCAGGTACGGGAACGCCTGGCCAGGGCGGGGCGGGCCGCCGGTCAGAGCGTGTCGAGCCAGTTGCGCAGCAGCTGCGCTCCGGCGTCACCGGACTTCTCGGGGTGGAACTGGGTGGCCCACAGCGGTCCGTTCTCGACCGCGGCGACGAACGGCTCGCCGTGAGTGGCCCAGGTGACCTTGGGGGCGCGGATGTTCGGGTTGGTCACTTCGAGCTCCCAGGTGCGGACCGCGTAGGAGTGCACGAAGTAGAACCGGGCGTCGTCGTCCAGGCCCGTGAAGAGCTGGGAGTCCTCGGGGGCCTCGACCGTGTTCCACCCCATGTGGGGGACGACGGGGGCCTTCAGCTGCTCGACGGTGCCGGGCCACTCGTCCAGGCCCTCGGCCTCGACGCCGTGCTCGATGCCGCGCCCGAAGAGGATCTGCATGCCCACGCAGATGCCCATGACCGGGCGCCCGCCGGACAGCCGGCGCCCCACGATCCAGTCGCCGCGGGCCTCGCGCAGCCCCTTCATACAGGCGGCGAAGGCGCCGACGCCGGGCACCAGGAGGCCGTCGGCGGCGGTGGCGCGGTCGTAGTCACGGGTGATCTCGACATCCGCGCCGACATGGGCGAGGGCCCGCTCGGCGGACCGTACGTTGCCGAAGCCGTAGTCGAAGACGACGACCTTCTTGGCGCCGGCCGTCAACTCCACACCTCCAGCCGAAGGATTCCGGCCGTGAGCGACATCGCCGCGCCGATGCCGAGCAGCACGATGACGCTCTTGGGCAGGCCCTGCTTGACGAAGGAGTAGACCCCGCCGAGCAGAAACAGACCGAGAACGATGAAGACAGTGGAGAGACCGCTCACAGGGCGCCCTTCGTGGAGGGGAGAATTCCGGCGGCCCGGGGGTCGCGCTCGCTCGCGTAGCGCAGCGCCCGCGCCAGCGCCTTGAACTGGCATTCGACGATGTGGTGCGCGTTCCGCCCGTACGGGACGTGGACGTGCAGGGCGATCTGCGCCTGCGCGACAAAGGACTCCAGGATGTGCCGGGTCATCGTCGTGTCGTAGCTGCCGATCATCGGCGCCATGTTCTCCGGCTCGGTGTGCACCAGGTACGGGCGGCCCGAGAGGTCGACGGTCACCTGGGCCAGCGACTCGTCCAGCGGCACCGTGCAGTTGCCGAAGCGGTAGATCCCCACCTTGTCGCCGAGCGCCTGCTTGAAGGCGGCGCCGAGCGCGAGGGCGGTGTCCTCGATGGTGTGGTGGGAGTCGATGTGCAGGTCGCCCTCGGTCTTGACGGTGAGGTCGAAGAGACCGTGGCGGCCGAGCTGGTCGAGCATGTGGTCGTAGAAACCGACACCTGTTGATACTTCCACATCGCCGTTACCGTCGAGGTCGATCTCGACGACGACCGAGGTTTCCTTGGTGGTGCGCTCCACACGGCCCACGCGGGTCATGCGCTTCTCTCCTTCATCAGCTCGCGGACCGCGTCGAGGAACGCGTCGTTCTCGGCCGGGGTACCCGCGGTGACCCGCAGCCTGCCCGGCACTCCGTTGTCACGGACCAGAACCCCCCGGTCCAGCAGGGCCTGCCACGCCACGTGGGCGTCCTCGAAGCGGCCGAACTGCACAAAGTTGGCGTCCGAATCGGTCACCTCGCAGCCGAGTGCGCGCAACTCGCTCACCAGCCGGTCCCGCTCGGCCTTGAGCGCCTCGACGTACCCGAGCAGGGTATCGGTGTGCTCGAGGGCGGCCAGCGCGGTGGCCTGGGTGACGGAGGACAGGTGGTAGGGCAGGCGGACCAGCTGGACGGCGTCCACCACCGCCGGGGTGGCGGCGAGGTAGCCGAGGCGCAGCCCGGCAGCGCCGAAGGCCTTGGACATCGTCCGGGAGAGGACCAGCCGGGGCCGTCCCTCGATCAGCGGAAGCAGCGAGGGGCGGTGGCTGAACTCGCCGTACGCCTCGTCGATCACCACCAGCGCCCCGGCCGCGTTCGCCCGCGCCGCCTGCGCCGCGTCGTGGAGGGCCAGGACGGTCTCGGCCTCGACGGCGGTGCCGGTCGGGTTGTTCGGCGAGGTGATGAAGACGACGTCGGGGCGGTGCTCGGCGATGGCCGCGCGGGCCGCGTCGACGTCGATGGTGAAGTCGGCGTTCCGCGGGCCGGAGATCCAGCGGGTGCCGGTGCCGCGGGAGATCAGCGCGTGCATCGAGTACGAGGGCTCGAAGCCGATGGCCGAGCGCCCGGGCCCGCCGAAGGTCTGGAGCAGCTGCTGAAGCACCTCGTTGGAGCCGTTGGCGGCCCACAGGTTGGCCACGCCGACCTCGTGCCCGGCGGTGCGGGTCAGATACTTCGCCAGCTCGGTGCGCAGCTCGATCGCGTCCCGGTCCGGGTAGCGGTTGAGGTGGCGGGCCGCCTCGGTGACCCGCTCGGCGATCCGGGCGACCAGCGCCTCGGGCAGCGGGTACGGATTCTCGTTGGTGTTCAGGCGCACCGGCACATCCAGCTGGGGAGCGCCGTACGGGGACTTGCCGCGCAGCTCGTCCCTGATGGGGAGATCGTCGATCCGAGTGGTCACTTTTCCCCTGGCACCTTCCAGTCGAACCTTGCCTTCACCGCGGCGCCGTGGGCGGGCAGATCCTCCGCCTCGGCGAGCGTCACCACATGGCCGGCCACTTCCGCCAGCGCCTCCCGCGTGTAGTCCACGACATGGATGCCGCGCAGGAAGGACTGCACCGAGAGCCCCGAGGAGTGGCAGGCGCAGCCGCCGGTGGGCAGCACATGGTTGGACCCCGCCGCGTAGTCGCCGAGGCTGACCGGCGCGTACGGGCCGACGAAGATCGCTCCGGCGTTCCGCACCCGGGCCGCGACCGCCGCCGCGTCCCTCGTCTGGATCTCCAGGTGCTCGGCGGCGTAGGCGTCCACGACCGCCAGCCCCTGGTCGAGGCCGTCGACCAGCACGATGCCGGACTGGCGCCCGGACAGCGCCGGGCGGATCCGGTCCTCGACGTGTTTGGTGGCGGCGACCTGGGCGTCCAGCTGCTTCTCGACCGCCGAGGCCAGCTCCTCGGAGTCGGTGACCAGCACCGAGGCGGCCAGCGGGTCGTGCTCGGCCTGGCTGATCAGGTCGGCGGCGACATGGACCGGGTCGGCGGTGGCGTCGGCGAGGATCGCGATCTCGGTGGGGCCGGCCTCGGCGTCGATGCCGATGCGCCCCTTGAGCAGCCGCTTGGCGGCGGCCACAAAGATGTTCCCCGGCCCGGTGACCATGGACACCGGGCGGCACTCCTCGGTGCCGTACGCGAACATGGCGACCGCCTGGGCGCCGCCCGCCGCGTACACCTCGTCCACGCCGAGCAGCGCGCAGGCCGCCAGGATGGTGGGGTGCGGCAGCCCGCCGAAGTCACGCTGGGGCGGCGAGGAGACGGCCATCGAGCCGACCCCGGCCTCCTGCGCGGGCACCACGTTCATCACTACGGAGGACGGGTAGACGGACCGCCCGCCCGGCACATAGAGCCCCACCCGCTCGACCGGCACCCAGCGCTCGGTGACCGTGCCGCCCGGCACGACCTGCGTGGTGTGGTCGGCGCGCCGCTGCTCGCGGTGGACCAGCCGGGCCCGCCGGATGGACTCCTCCAGGGCCGCCCGCACGGCGGGGTCCAGCTCCTCAAGGGCGCGCGTCAGCGCCTCCTCGGGCACCCGCACCCGCTCGATCGTCACACCGTCGAACCGCCGCGCGTAGTCGATCAGCGCCGCGGTGCCGCGATGGCGCACGTCGTCGCAGATCGGCCGCACCTTCTCCAGGGCGGCCTCGACGTCGAGCTCGGCACGGGGCAACAGGTCGCGGTCGATCCCGCCCTCCGGGAAGGCGGCGCCGCGCAGATCGATACGGGAGATCACGCGATCAATTGTCTCAGACCCGCACTGTCGGCCCGCCCCCCGTATCAGTGAGTGATACGCACCCCCTAAGTTGACCCTGACCGCAAGCGTTCAAGCGGTTACTCAGCGGGAATGGGGATCCGTACGGGGGTACGGAGAACAGGAGGGGACACGGCTGTGACCGAGCCACGCGACGGCGATCCACCCCCGGGGCTCGACCTGACCACCGCGGAGTGGGGCATGTGGCAGGCGTTCCGCAACGGCAGCACCCACGATCTGCGCACCGCCCACCCTCAGCGCAACGACCCCTCCGGCCCCTACGCCTGGGGGCCTGAGCGCAGTGTGCGCGCCCGGGTCGTCGCCCTCCTGCTGCTCGCCGGCCCTCCCCCGCAGCCGGGCCGGGTGGCCGCGCTCAAGCTCAACGGGGTGCACATCACGGGCCAGCTGGACCTGGCCGGCGGCTCCATCGAGCCGTATGTGGAGATGAAGAACTGCCGCTTCGAGCAGGAGGTGCTGCTCCCCGAATCCCACTTCACCACCCTCCGTCTGGTCGGCTGCGCCCTGCCGCGGCTGGAGGCGGCCCGGCTGCGCACCGAGGGCGATCTGCATCTGCCGCGGTGCATCGTGGAGCACGGCATCCGGCTCACCGACGCCCATATAGGCACGGACCTGCTCCTCAACCAGTTAGTGGTGCGCCGGGACCGCCGGGGCCAGTCGATCAGCGCGGACGGGCTGACCGTCGGCCAGGATCTCCAGGCCGAGATGATCGAGTCGCACGGCGAGCTGAGCATGCGCGGCGCGCAGATCGGCGTGTCGCTCAGCCTGCGCGGCGCCCAGCTGCGCAATCCGTACGGCCGCCGGGCGCTGAACGCCCCGCAGCTGACCGTCGAGCGCAGCCTCTACCTGACCGCCGCCGGGGTGAGCAGCTACGGCAGCTCCACCCCGCCGTACGGCACCAGCAACACGCCGACGCGCGGGACGCGCATCCAGCGCTTCGAGTGCGAGGGCGGCATGCGCCTGGACGACGGGCGGTTCAACGACGCGGTCGACTTCGACCAGGCCCGCTTCATCATGGAGAACGACCAGGAGCTGTCGCTGCGCCGCATCCAGACGCCGGAGCTGCGGTTCGTCGGGGAGCGGCCGCAGCGCGGGCGGGTGATCCTCTCCGGCGCGCGGGTGGTCAACCTGGTCGACAAGTCGGTCAGCTGGCCGGGCCCCGGCGGGCTGGCCATGGCGGGCTTCTCCTACGAGTGTCTGATCCCGGTCGGCCACTTCCCGCTCTCCCGGCGGCTGGAGTGGGTGGCGGCCGCGACCCCGGAGTTCTCCCGGGGGCCGTACGAGACGCTCGCCACGGCCATGCGCACCAGCGGCGAGGACGCGGAGGCGCGCGAGGTGCTGCTCGCCAAGGAGCGGCGGCGGCGCGAGACGCTGCCATTAGCCGGAAAACTCTGGGGATATCTCCAGGACTGGACCGTGGCCTACGGCTACCGCCCCGGCCGGGCGGCGGTGTGGATGGCGGTGCTGTGGGCGATCGGCTCGGTGTTCTTCGCCCACAACCGGCCGGATCCCATCAAGCCGGGCGAGTCGCCGAACTGGAACGCCTCGCTGTACACCCTCGACCTGCTGCTTCCGGTGATCGACCTGGGCCAGGACGGCTACTGGAAACCCGACGGCGGGGTGCAGTGGGCGGCCATCGTGATGGTCATGCTCGGCTGGATACTGGCCACCACGGTCGCCGCCGGCGCGTCCCGGCTGCTGCGCCGCCAGTGATCGGAGCGCGCGGGGCCATTAGGCTTAACGCCCGTGACCTCCGCGCGCCTTCCGCTCTTCCCGCTGAACACGGTGCTGTTCCCGGGGCTCGTCATGCCCCTGAACGTCTTCGAGCAGCGGTATCGCGCCATGATGCGCGATCTGTTGGCGCTCCCCGAGGACGCGCCGCGCCGCTTCGGCGTCATCGCCATCCGGGACGGCCGCGAGGTCGCGGCCACCGCGGTCGGCCTTCCGGACCCCACCGCCGAGCCCGAGCGCGGCGCGGCGGCCGGGTTCGGGCCCGACCCGATGAAGTCCTTCCACGCCGTCGGCTGTATCGCGGACGCGGCCACCATCCGCAAGCAGAAGGACGGCACCTTCGAGGTGCTCGCCACCGGCACCACCCGCTTCGAGCTGCGCTCGGTCGACTCCTCCGGGCCGTATCTGACGGCCGAGGTCGACGAGCTCGACGAGAAACCGGGGGACGGCGCCGGGGCGCTGGCCTCGGGGGTCGTACGCGCCTTCCGCACCTACCAGAAGCGGCTCGCGGGGGCCCGCGAGCGCACCCTGGCCGCCCAGCAGGAGCTGCCGGGCGAGCCGTCCGTGCTCTCGTACCTGGTCGCGGCCGCCGCCGTGCTCGACACGCCCGCCAAGCAGCGGCTGCTCCAGGCCCCCGACACCGCCACCCGGCTGGCCGAGGAGCTGAGAATGCTGCGCGCGGAGAGCGCGGTCATCGGTAAGCTCCCGTCGCTACCGGCGGTCGATCTGACCCGCCACCCCACCAGCCCCAACTGAGCACACCACCGGATATGGCCAAGAAGAAGTCCTCCGCCGGTACCCCGGCCACCACCGCCCTGACCGCGGCGGGCACCGACTTCACGGTGCACGCCTACGAGCACGACCCGGCGGCCCCCTCGTACGGCGAGGAGGCCGCGCAGGCCCTGGGCGTGGACCCCGCCCGGGTCTTCAAGACCCTGATCGCGAACGTCGACGGCGGCCTCACCGTCGCGGTGGTGCCCGTCTCCGCCACGCTCGACCTCAAGGCCCTGGCGGCGGCGGTGGGCGGCAAGCGCGCGGCGATGGCCGACCCGGCGGCGGCCGAGCGCACCACGGGCTATGTGCTGGGCGGGATCTCCCCGCTCGGCCAGCGCAAGCGCCTGCCCACGGCCCTGGACGCGTCGGCGGCCGCGTACGAGACGATCTGCGTCTCGGCGGGCCGCCGCGGGCTGGAGGTCGAGCTGTCGCCGAAGGATCTCGCCACGCTCACGGACGCGGTGCTGGCGCCGATCGCGCGCTTCGACGCCCGGCACGCGCCGCCCGTGGTCTGAGACGCCGAAGGCGCTCGCGTCAGGACGAGGACGCCGTGCGCTTCACGTCCGCGGCGGTGGCCTCGACGCAGAACTTCCGCCACTTCGGGCTGCCGTCGGAGTCGTCGGGCTCGGCGCAGGCCTGGAGCCGGAACTTCCCTTCGGCCGGGACCATCGAGGTGTGGTTGTCGTTCCCGGTGGCGATGACGTCCCGGGCCGGTTTGCCGCCCTCGGGCGTGATGACGACCTGGTCGCCCACCTCGGCGCTGGTGATCTTGGCCCAGGCCGCCTCGCAGTACGGGCTGTACTTGAGCTGGAGGACCACTGGCTGATCCTTTTGGCGCAGCACCTGGGCGTCGTCGTCGCAACCGGCCTCGGCGGGCTTCAGCGTCCGGCACCGCTCGCCCCTGCACTCCTCGGCCTTACCGCCGGTCAGGCCGGCCGCCGAGGACGGCCGCGCCTGGTCGTCGCCCCCGCTGTCGCTCTCGAACAGCCCGGACACCACAGCCGCGGCCACCGCGGCGACCACCGCGACGACCGTGGCACCCACGAGTGTCTGCGGTCCATGGCTGCCGATCCAGGAGCCGATCCGCCGTAAACGGCTCCGCGCGCCTCCGCTGCCGCTCGGCGCCGGGTCCGGGGCCGGGGTGGGGTCCGGGGCTGGGTCCGGGGCTGGGTCCGATCCCGGGGACGGAGACGTGGACGCTCCACCGTTGTCCGATCCCATGGCCACCTCCCAGAGGGGTTCCACTACGCCAGACTGGTTCACCCGAAGTATCACAGTGATGACCGACAGTGAACAGAGCGCATGTCAGCCGGTCCGTGGTGCGCTATCCGCCGCCGACCACGGTCAGCGCCCGCACCACATGTCCGTCGCGGATCTCCACATCCAGCTCGGCGCCGGCCCCGAGCGGGGTCCGTACGGCGAGCGCCACCCCCGTCAGCCGCCCGCTCTGCCGCGTCCACTCCAGCCCGACCAGCACGTCGGCGGCCAGTGCGCCGGGGTCGGGGCCGCTCGGCCGGGGTGGGCGCCACACGGGCGCCGGGCGCCCCCAGGGCTCGCTCACCCCCTCGATCCGGCGGAGATAGGCGCGTCTCGACCAGGCGGGCGAGGCGAGGTGGGCCAGGGCCGACCGGACCGCCGCCGGGGTCTCCAGCACCACCTCGGCCCGGCCTTCCGCCAGCGCCGTCTCCAGCAGCGTCTCCGGCACGGCCCGGGGCCCGGCGCCGGTCGGGCCGGCCTTCAGCACGACCCCCGTCCGCCGGTCGTCCGCCGGGGTCGCGAGCCGGCCGGAGGGCCGGCCGGCGTCCGGCGGGACCGGGTCCGCCCCCGCCGCCAGGCGGCGTACCTCGGCGACGAGCGCCGTGAGGTCTTCGCATGAGGTGACGACGCCGGTCGGGCCGGTCACCAGCCAGCCCCCGCTCCCCGCCGTCACCCGCACCCCGGGCCGGGCGCCCGCGCGCAGCGCCGCGGCGGCCACGGCCCGACGGGCCGCGAGCCCGCTGGTCCACGGCCGCGCCCAGTCGAACGCGCCGCGCTCTCCGCACGCCCCGCACATCCCGCGTCTCCTTCCTCCCGGCCGGACCGTCCGACCGCACCGACCGGATACGGCCTACGGCATGACGTCGCCGCTGTTGGGGCCGAGGGTCTGGCCGACGTACAGATTGCCACCGGGGTCGCTGGCGAGCAGGACGGCGGTCGGCGCGACCTCCTCGGGCCGGCCGAACCGGCCCAGCGGCAGCTCCGCCTGTTTGGCGGCCTTCCACTCCGGGGTGATCGCGGCGACCATCGGCGTCTCGATCGGCCCCGGCGCGATGGCGTTCACCAGCACGCCCCGCTCCGCGACCTCCAGCGCCAGCGACTTGGTCAGCCCGATGACCCCGGCCTTGGCCGCGGCGTAGTGGGCCAGCGAGCGGCCGCCCTTGATGCCCAGCTGCGAGGCGATGTTGATGACCCGCCCCCAGCCGCGCTCCGCCATCTGCGGGACGGCGTAGCGGCAGCAGAGGAAGACCCCGGTGAGGTCGACCGCGATGGTCTCGGACCACTGCCGCGGGTCCATCTCCAACAGCGGCGCCTCGGTGAGGATGCCCGCGGCGTTGACCAGGATGTCGATGCCGCCGTACTCGCTCACCGCCGCCGACATCGCCGCCTCGACGACGGCCGCGTCGCTCACGTCCAGGGCCGTGTACCCGGCCGCGCCGCTCTCGGCGGCCACGGCCTTCGCGCGCTCCGCGTCGCGGTCGGCGACCACGACCCGGGCCCCTTCGGCCGCGTACGCCTCGACGACGGCCCGGCCGATGCCGCTGGCCCCGCCGGTGACGAGCGCGGTCCGTCCTGCCAGCACACCGCTCCTCATGTCGCGCCCCGTGTCCTTCCTTCTGTCCTCCGTCATGCCGGCATCCGCACGGTGAGTCCGCCGTCCACGACCAGGCTCTGCCCCGTGATGTACGAGGCGTCGTCCGAGGTCAGATAGGCGATCGCGGACGCGATCTCCTCGGGCCGCCCGACCCGCCCCATCGGGATGCCCGCCGCGGCGCGGGAGAGCCCGGCGGGGCCCAGCGAGTTGACGGGGTCGGTGGACTGCGGGGTTTCGATGAGCCCGGGGATGAGGGAGTTGACCCGTATCCCCCGCGGGGCGAGTTCGACCGCGAGGCTGCGGCACAGCCCCAGCACACCGGCCTTGGCGGCGGCGTAGTGGGCATGGTCGTCCCAGCCGTAGACCCCGCCCGCGATGGAGGACACCGCCACCATCGCGCCGGATCCGGCCATCCGCCGGGCGGCGGAGCGCAGGGTGCGCAGCACTCCGGTGAGGTCGACCGAGAGCATGTCGTCCCAGGCCTCGTCGGTGAGTTGGTCGAGCGGCGCCCGGCGCAGCACCCCGGCGTTGGCGACGGCGATGTCCAGGCGGCCGAAGGCGGTCAGGGCGCGTTCCGCGAACGCCTCGACCTGCGCGGGGTCGCGGACGTCCACCTCGTGGCGGACGCACTCCCCGCCCGCCGCGCGCACCAGACGCTCGGTCTCCCCAGGGTCGTGGGGGTCGCCGGGGTAGCTGCCGATGACGGTGCGCACCCCGCGGCGGGCGTACTCCACCGCGAGCGCGCGGCCGATGCCGCTGGCCGCGCCCGTGATGACGGCGACCGGCTGGTCGGACTGGTCTGTTCGTACCACTGTTGGTCTCCGGGTGGGTTCAGTCGTCGACGGTGTCGACGCTGCGGGCGGCGAACATCACGAAGCCGGACAGGAAGGTGCCGACCGCGCCGACGAGCAGTGCCGTCTGGTTCCAGTGCGCGCCGGAGGCGAGCATCGCGGTGGCGATCGCGCCGGCCGCGATGGCCCCGGGCTGGCTGAAGGCGTTGATGAACGAGGTGCCGGTGGCCCGGCACTGGGTGTCGTAGCACTCACCCATGTAGAAGAGCATCGCCGCGTACGGGCCGATCAGGAAGAACATCCCGAGCGAGTACAGGATCACCACGGAAACGGTGCCGTGGGCGACGGTCAGCATGAGGGCGAACAGGATCCCCGAGAGGATCCAGCCGAAGGCGATCACATTGCGGCGTCCGTAGCGGTCGCCGGCCCAGCCGTGGAAGAGATATCCGGCGAAGCCGACGGCGTTGATGACGATGAACAGCACCAGGGAGTTGGCGAAGCTGATGCCCTTGGCCTTGGTGAGGACCGTGGTGCCCAGGACGCTGAAGATCTGGATGCCGAACCAGTTGACCAGCCAGGCGAAGCTCAGCACCAGGGTGTTGCGGCGGGCGCGGCCGCGGAAGATCTCCACCAGCGGGGCGGCGGGGGTCTCGTCCACGCCGTACTCGGCGGCGAGCTGCCGGGCCTCGTCGGCCTTGCCCTCCTGGCGCAGCTTGCGCAGTCGCCGCTGGAGCTCGAACTGCGGGGTCTCGGGCAGGCCGCGGCGCAGCAGGGCGATGACGATGGCGGGGAAGGTGGCCAGCAGGAAACAGCCGCGCCAGCCGACGAGCGGGAGGAATATGGCCACGAAGGCGGCGGCGACCAGGGTGCCGACCGGCCAGCCGGACTGCACCAGGCTGTAGACGAAGCCGCGGCGCTTCTTGATCGCCTCGTCTTCGGTGACGGCGTAGATCTCGTTCAGGTAGGTGGTGTTGACGGCCTGTTCGGACAGTCCGAGGCCGCCGAGGGAGCGGATGCCGACCAGGTAGGAGGCGCTCATGGTGCCGGCCGAGGCGGCGGAGGCCAGGGCGGTGCCGGACACCGTGAGGATCATGCCCCTGCGGCGGCCGAGCCGGTCGACGAGCGGGCCGACGCCGAGGACGATGACGGCCGTTCCGACCGAGATCAGGGTGGAGACCAGGGCGGCGTGTTCCTCGCTCCACCCGAAGCGGTCGGAGATCTCCGGCAGGAGGGTGCCGAACAGGATGTAGTCGTAGACGGCGAAGACCCAGGCGCAGAAGGCGATGGCCGTCGCTCGTCTGGTGGTGCGGACCCCGATGCGCGGCAGTCTGCGGGTGGGGGTGGGCGTGGTGGGTTCGGAGGAGACGGTGGTCATGACAGGTGCCCCTTGTCGGAAGCGGGGGTTCGCCGCGCCGTCGCGGCGAGAGCGGGAGGGTGAGGGGGTTGCTTCGGCCGGGGGTGGGGCCGGGAGCCCGGCGGCGTATCGCCTGTCGTCCGGGGAGGGGTACCGGGGAGGGGTACCGCGCCCGGACGCGGGGTGGCCGCGCCCGGGGGCTGGGTCGAGCAGATGTCGGGCCCTGGGGAATGGGGCCCTGGGAAAACGGGCCCTGGGGAAGCGGGCCCTGGGGAAGCGGGCCCTGGGGAAGCGGGCCTGAAAGGGGAAGCGGGCCTGAAAGGGGAAGCGGGCCCTACGAAAGGGGGGTGCGGGTCTTGAAGTCGGTGGCGATCTCGTCGAACGTGGACCAGCGCACGCCCTCGTGACCGCTGATGTACTCGATGAGCCGCTCCAGCATGAGGAGCATCTGGGGCCGGCCGGAGACATCGGGGTGGATCGTCATGGTGAACGCGGCGTAGTCCATCTCGCGGTACACCCAGTCGAACTGGTCGCGCCAGGTCTGCTCCAGGTCGCGCGGGCTGACGAAGCCGTGGCTGTTCGCGCTCGCCTTGATGAACATCATGGGCGGCAGGTCGTCGAGGTACCAGTTGGCCGGGATCTCGATGAGCCCGGTCTCCTCCCCGCGCACCAGCGGCTTCATCCACTCCTCGGCCGGCCGCGAGTAGTCGATCTTCGTCCAGCTGTCCCCCACCCGGACGTGGTACGGCGTGAAGTCGTTGTGCATCAGCGAGTGGTCGTAGGTGATGCCGCGCTCGATCAGCAGCTCGTTGGTGACCGGCGAGAACTCCCACCAGGGGGCGACATAGCCGGTGGGGCGGCGGCCCGCGACCTTCTCGATGAGGTCGATGCCGCGGTCGAGTACGGCGCTCTCCTGGGCCCGGGTCATGGCGATGGGGTTCTCGTGCGAGTAGCCGTGGGCGCCGATCTCATGGCCCGCGTCGACCACCTGGCGGGTCTGGTCGGGGAAGGTCTCCACGGAGTGGCCGGGGATGAACCAGGTGGTGCGCAGCTCCTTCCGCTGGAACAGGCGGAGCAGCCGGGGCACCCCGACCTCTCCGGCGAACAGGCCGCGGGAGATGTCACAGGGCGAGTCCTCGCCGCCGTAGCTGCCCAACCAGCCCGCCACCGCGTCGACATCCACGCCGAACGCCACAAAGATCTCTTTAGCCATGGTGGTTCCTCTCCAGTGAGTTGTTGAGTTCGGCCCGCACCCGCGCCGGGTCGCCGTAGCAGCCGAGCAGGGCGATGAGCAGGATCCGCGCCTGGGACGGGCGCAGCGTGCCGGTGGGTACGGCCCCGGCCCGCAGCAGATCGGCGCCGCCGCCGTTGCCGTACACCGCGGCGACGGGCCCCGCCTGCACCCGGGTGGACAGGGCGACCACGACGCCGGAGGCGGTGAGCCGGGCCACCTCCTCGGCGACCGCCGGGTTGGCGTTGCCCGCGCCGGTGGCTTCGAGCACCACCGCCCGGGCGCCCGCGTCGGCCACCGCGCGCAGCGCCCGGGTGTCGCAGCCGGGGTAGCAGGCGACGATGTCGGTGCGCACCCGGTCGGGGTCGGGGCGGAAGGCCGCGAGGTCGAGCGGCTTGGGGCGGACCGGCACCGCCGAGATCGCCACCTCGCCGTCGCTCACCCGCCCCAGCGGGCCGCCGTCGGGGGCGGCGAAGGCGGCGGGGGCGGTGGTGTGCGCCTTACGGGTGCCCCGCGCCGGGTAGATCTGGCCGTCGAAGGAGACCAGCGCGCCCAGGTCGCGCGCTTCGGCGGCGGCCGCCACGGCGATGGCGTCCGCGAGGTTGCGCGGGCCGTCGCTGTCCGCGGCGTCCGCCGGGCGCATGGCTCCGGTGAACACCACGGGCCGCGGATCGTTGTGGAAAAGGTCCGTCAGATACGCGGTCTCTTCGAGGGTGTCGGTGCCGTGGGTGACGACGACCCCGCTCACCGCCTCGTCCGCCAGCGCCTCGCGGGCGGCCACGGCGACGCCGTGCATATCGGCCGGGGTCAGCAGATAGCTGCCCAGGCAGAACACGTCCTTCGCTTCGACCGCCACCCCCACGGGCCAGGGGAGCCGCTCCAGCAGAGCGTCCGCCGGATCGGCGGCGAGCCTGGTGCCCTGGGCGTCATGGCGCGTGGCAATGGTTCCGCCCGTCGACAGCACGACGATTCTGCGCACCCCTGCCTCCTCATCCACGGATAACTGCGGCCACGGAAAGCCGTGGCGCAAAATCACGCCACCGTGGCTCGATTCATTGCCCAAACGTTTGGCGCAATCGTTTGGGTAGGATGTGCGTCACCGACGGCGGGTGTCAAGGGGTCCGCTGTTACCATCGCGCTAACTGGCTGTACCGAGGTCCGTGTACGGCAGTGGACAACCGGAGGCCGAGCCGAAGTGGGCACGCAGCGAGCAAGACCGGTCACCCTGCGGACCATCGCCGACCAGCTCGGTCTGCATGTCTCCACGGTCTCGCGGGTGTTGCACGCCAAACCGGATGAAAGCCTGCGCGCCGCCTCGAGCACCACGGTCGAGCGCATCCGCCGGCTCGCCGACGAACTCGGCTACCAGCCCAACCCTCATGCGACGAGCCTGCGCACGCGGCGCAGCAATCTGGTCGGCGTGCTGGTCCCCCGGCTGTCCGACATCGTGCTCGCGACGATCTACGAGGGCGTCGAGGAGGCCGCCGCCGAACACGGCCTGTCGACCTTCGTCGCCAACACGGGCGACAACCCCGAGACCCAGCGCGCCCGCACCAACATGGTCATCGGGCGGCGCGTCGACGGCATGATCTTCGGCGACGCGTATGTGGACGGGCGCTTCCTCGACGAGGTGGCCGGCCGGGACGTACCGTTCGTCCTCGTCAGCCGCACCGCGGCCGCCCACCCCTCGGTGACCTGCGACGACTACCTCGGCGGCCGTCTGGTCGCCGAGCATCTGCTGTCGCTCGGCCACCGCGATGTGGCCGTGGTCGCGGGCGAGCCGTACGCCAGCACGGGCATCGACCGCACGGCCGGGCTCGTGGACCGCTACCGCGAGGCGGGGTTCCCCGTTCCGGCGGACCGCATCACACACTCCCGCTTCGACGTCTCCGGCGGCCACGAGGCGACCGCGCGGCTGCTGGACACCCCGGACCCGCCGACGGCGGTCTTCGCGGTCAACGACTTCGCGGCCATCGGCGCGATCGGCGCGCTGCGCAACCGGGGGCTGCGGGCCGGAGCGGATGTGGCCGTCGTGGGCTTCAACGACACGCCTCTGGCGGCGGAGTTGCCGCTCCCGCTCACCACGGTCAGATCGCCCATGCTGGACATGGGCCGCCGGGGGCTGAGGCTTCTGGTCAGGCTGCTGGAGGGAGAGCCGGTGGAGTCCGAGCGCCTCGCCCCGGAGCTGATCGTCCGGGCCTCCAGCGTCCCGTCCTGAACGAAGCGGAGCGCGCCGGCCCGGAGCGCACCGGGCCGGGCACCCGCGCCCGGATTACTTCGGCCCCTGCGGTCCCAAGGGCCCCTGCGGCCCCAGCGGACCCAGCTCCGCCGGCTCCTCGTCCCGCGGCCCGAACAGCGCGGTGAGCCCCAGATGCACCGCCATGGCCGCCAGCGACCAGGCCAGTAGCGCGCCCTTGGCCCCCAGCTTCAGCGGCTCGTCGAACGTCACGCCCCGGCCCACCGCCCTGGCGTGGGCCTCGATGCTCGACTCCGGCCCGAGCCACACGCCGAGCCGCCAGGCGATCACAGAGGCCAGCACCCCGCCGATGGCGAGCCCCACGACCAGCGCGATCCCGCCCCGCCGGAAGAACCAGAAGACGACGGCCGCGGACACCGCGCCGAAGGCCAGCGCCCACAGGGCGAACACCGCGTCCGCCCCCATCGCCTGCTCGCCCTCCGCGTCCTTCGGGTAGATATCGTCGCCGATCCAGACCAGCGGCACCCGCGGCGCGAGCCACAGCCACACCAGCCCGAGCAGCACCCCGGACACCGCCACCCCGATCGCCACCAGCGCCGCCTGCACCAGCTCGGCGCGCAGCTCGGGGCCGGGCTCGGACTGGTCCGGAGCCGAGGGGCCCGGCCCGGAGTGGTCCGGAGCGGAGGGGTACGGCACGGCACCTCCATACGGAGCCTGATGCGGCTGATGCGGCTGTTGGGGCTGATCGTGCGGAGTCAACGGTGCGGTCACCCCGTCATGGTGCCAGGCGATGGGCGTACTGCGGTCGGCGGGAGGCCCGCCGTGGCGCGTCACCGCACGGCTGCCCGCCGATACGCCCAGGTCGCGGCGGTCAGCGAGATCACCGCCACGCCCGCGCACACCCCGAGGTCCACACAGACCACGAGCCAGTCGGGCCGTCCGTCGAAGGACCGCGCCAGTGCCTCCACACCGTACGTCGACGGCAGCAGATCGCGCAGGTACGACACCGGGGCAGGCATCCGCTCGGCGGGCAGCACGCCCAGCAGCAGCGCGGCCGACATGCCCAACTGCCCGCACAGCGTGGCCAGTTCCTGACGGGGCGCGAGCAGCCCGAGCGCCGCGCCCAGACCCGCGAGCGCCGCGCCGGACAGCGGGATCACCGCGACCAGCACCCACAGATGCGCCATCGGCAGCTGGAACAGCACGCTCCCCACCACCGCGGTGACCACCGTCCCGGGCGCGGTGAAGGAGGCGTACGCGGCGGCCGCGCCGAGCACGACGGCGGCGGGCGGCACCGGCAGGGTCGCGTAGTGGTCGAGCCCTCCGCTCGCCCGCAGCTGCCCGAAGTACTGTGCCAGCAGGTTCAGCGCGACGAACGCCACGACCAGCACGCTGGACCCGGCGACCACGGACCGCGCCTCCACCCCGCCGTCCACGACCCCGCGCATCAGGACCATGATCCCGACGGACTGGAACGTCGCCACGAACAGCAGCGGGATCCGGGCCACCCGGGCCCGGGACAGCTGCGCCCGGTAGACGGCGGCCAGCGCGGGCAGCAGCCGCGCCGGCGCCGCGAGCGGGGCGGGCGCGGCGTCGCCGCCGGGCCACGGCGCCCCGCCGGCCCCGGCCAGGGCGTCTTCGCCGGACACGGCCTCCGCGGGCACGACACTCACCTTGCGCTGCTCCTGTTCCCCGCGATGGCCGCGGCGCCTGTGGTCACCACGTCTGTGGTCCTCACGCCTGTGGTCGTCACGCCTGTGGTCGTCACGCCTGTGGTCGTCACGCCTTCACCAGCCCCTCCGCCCCCTCCGAGCGGCCGCCGAGCGCGAGATAGACGTCCTCCAGGCTAGGGGTCGTCAGCGTGAAGTCGTCGAGCGCGGCGAAGGCGGGGCCGCCGGTCACCGTGGCGATGGCCGCCCGGGCCTCGTCCGGGGCCATCCGCAGCGTCCAGCGCCGCCCGGAGGCCTGCGCGGCCTCCCGGAGCGCCGCGACCCCGGGCACGTCCAGCGGAGGCTCGTCGCGCCAGACGAGTTCCACCCGGACCTCGTCGGCGACCAGCGTCTTCAGCCCGGCCGGGGTGTCGCAGGCGATGACCCGGCCCCGGTCCAGCACCGCCACCCGGTCCAGCACGGTCTCCGCCTCGATCACGTTGTGGGTGACCAGCAGCACCGTCGCCCCGCGCTCCGCGCGCCGCCGGTCGACCGCGGCCCACACCGCGCGCCGGGCGATGGGGTCCATCCCGGTGGTCGGCTCGTCCAGCACCAGCAGCGGCCGCTCCCCCACCAGCGCGGCGGCGAAGCAGGCCAGCCGCCGCTGCCCGCCGGAGAGCTTCTTGAGCGGGCGCCCGGCCAGCTCGCCGAGGCCCAGCTCCTCGATCACCGCGTCCCGCTCCGCGCGGGCCGCGCGCACATCAAGACCGCGCAGCCGCCCCGTCGTCTCGGCGGCGAGCGCGACGGTCAGCTCGTCCAGCGCGGTCGAGTCCTGCCCCAGATAGCCGAGGAGGCGCGCCGCGCGCTCGGGGTGGCGTACGAGATCGTGGCCGAGCACCCGGACGCTGCCCTCGTCGGGGCGGAGCAGCCCGGTGAGCTGGCGCACCAGGGTGGACTTTCCGGCGCCGTTCGGGCCGAGCAGCCCGAACACCTCACCGCGGCGCACGTCGAGGTCGATGCGGTCGCTGGCCCGGACGGCGGGCGCGGCGGGCACCCCTCGGCGGCCGCGCGCGGCGGGATAGGTCTTGACCAGACCGCGCACGGTGCACACCACATCGCCGCCCACAGCCTGTTTCGCGCCCGTCCTCACGAGCTATGAGAGTACGCGCCCAATCACCCGAGCCCGCCCTCGGGTCGCCCACAGCCACCACTGGGCAGAGCGCTCCCAGCCGGATGGCGGTCTCAGTCCGGCGCCGGGGCGTGCTCGGCGGCCGTGCGGGTGTCGATCTCGCGCCAGAACCCCGCCCGGATCGCATAGCGGTCGTGCTCGTCGATCTGGTCGTCCTTATGGGCGAGCAGCCCGAAGCGCGCGGCGTAGCGGAGCAGTTCCCCGTCGATGCGGTGCGGGATGCGGGGGTATTCGGTGGAGAGCTGCTGGAGGTGGCCCGGGTCGGAGAGCCGCTCGATCCAGCGGCGGGCGAAGACCTGGCCCACCTCGAAGGGGTCGCCGCTGACGGTGGTGATGTCCTCCTCCCGGTCGGCCCAGCGCTGCTCCGGGCTGGTGAGCTGGGCCAGCATGGGCAGCCCCGCGGTCTCCGGCGGCTCGCCGAGCCCGGTGCCCGAGCCGCGCTCGATCCAGCCCTTGTCGGAGGACCAGCGCAGCGTGGCGCTGGGGGCCGGGTGGGGGCCGGGGTGGCTCCCGGCGGGGCCGCGGCCGAGGTCCGCGAGGTCCTTGGGCGTGGGCACCCCTCTGCCGCCGGGGGCGGAGCCCGTCTCCGTGCCGTCCGCCGGGGCGGTGGCCGTGCCGGGGCCGGCGGCGTCGGAGCCGCCGGCCGGGGCCGCGTCGGCGGCGGACCGCCCGGGGGCGTCCGCGGCGCGGGCGGGGCCGCCGCGCCGCGCGGTGCCGTTGCGGCCGGGGGCCAGCTCGCCGGGGACGCCCGGCACCCCGGCGACCGCCCCGGTGGCGGCCGCGGCGGCGGTCTCGGGCAGCGGGGCGGAGAGGATGGCCGCGATCTCCGGCCGGGGCTCGGAGACGGGCGCGCAGACCCCGGTGAGGTCCTTGGCGCGGACGGCCCGGGTGATCCACGCGCGGTCCAGGACCCGCCGCTCATCGGCCTCGGCGACGAGGTCCTCGGACTGGTTGTAGTCGCCGTCGGCGGCCTGGACGGCCCACAGGTGGACGGCCACGCCGTGTTCCTTCGCGGACATCAGGCCGGGCAGCAGGTCGCCGTCGCCGGTGACGAGCACGATGTCGGAGCAGGCGCGGTTGCGGGCCAGCTCGGTGAGCTCGGCGTGCATGGCGGCGTCCACGCCCTTCTGCGCCCAGCGGCCGTCGCTGCGGGTCAGGGCGCCCAGCCGGACGGTGACGCGGGGCATGACGCGCAGCCGCCGGTGCTCGGGCTGGGGGACGCGGTCGGGGGCTCCGTCGAACCAGTAGATGCGCAGCAGTGGTCGCTCGGTCTCGGCTTCGGCGCGCTCGCGCAGTCCCTGGATGAGGGTCGCGTGGTCGACTGAGATGCGGGACCGGGCTGGCTCCCCGGCGAGCAGGCTCGCGGCGGCGCCCAGCAGATAGCCGGCGTCCACCAGGACGACGCAGCGGTCCACGTTCCACCCTCTTTCCTGAAGTCCAGTCCTCTGTCGCCCCCCGTGCGCAGCCGTGCCTCAGATTCGCGTGTTCGGCCTTATCTGGAGTGTGCCCGACGATGCGGGGGTTATCAGTCCGAACTGGATCACTGGCGTGGCGGATACGGCCTACCCTCGAAGACCCTCCTTCTCACTCACCGTAATTGCCCGAAATGCAGCCTTCGCTCGGACGTGCCAGTGTTCTTCACGGAGGGCTCTTCCTCTGGGGGGGGCGATCCCAACTGGAGGCACAGCACCATGGCTAAGAACAAGAACCGCGACCGCAAGCAGCAGCAACAGCAGCAGCGGCAGGGCCGCGGGATGGCCGAACGCCAGGGCGAGCAGTCCCAGGACTCGTCGACGGACGAGCAGTCGCAGGCCATGCGGTCGGAGGGCGGCCAGGCGGCCCCTTCGGCCACTGCCCGTAAGGACCGGCAGAAGAGCTTCGGCCACAATTGACAGCCGCCGGAAAGCGGTTGAGGGGCGCGCCCGGTGCGGGCGCGCCCCTCTCGCGAATGATGGTCCGTCAGCCGGCCAGGCAGGACGGGCCCAGCAGCACCTTCAGGTCGCCGAACAGTGCGGGGTCGGCGGTGACGCGGTGCCGGTCGAGCCGGAGGACCGTCGTCTTCCGCGCCCCCTGGAGCTTGATCCGCACCTCGGTGGAGCCCCGGTGGTGGGTGAGCACCTCGCCGAGCTTCTCGACCAGCGGCGGGGTGACCTTCACCGTGGGGATGGTGATCGTGACGGGCGCGTTGGCCCCGGCCTCGGAGAGGTCGGGGACCATGAGCTCCATGGCGACCAGCCGGGGCACGTCCTCGCGCTTGTCGAGGCGTCCCTTGACGAACACGACGGTGTCCTCGACCAGCTGGGTGGAGACCAGCTGGTAGGTGGCGGGGAAGAACATGCAGTCGATGGAGCCCGCCAGATCCTCGACGGTGGCGATGGCCCAGGCGTTGCCCTGCTTGGTCATCTTGCGCTGGAGACCCGAGATGATGCCGCCGATGGTGACCACTGCCCCATCGGCATGCTCACCACCGGTGAGCTGGGCGATGGCGGCGTCGGCCTTGTCGTTGAGGACGTGCTCGATGCCGAAGAGCGGGTGGTCGGAGACGTACAGGCCGAGCATCTCGCGCTCCTGGGCCAGCAGATACGCCTTGTCCCACTCGATGTCGGAGAACTCGACGTCGAGCCCGAAGCCCGGCCCGTCGCCCCCGCCGTCGTCGCCGCCCATCCCGCCGAAGAGGTCGAACTGCCCCTCGGCCTCCTTGCGCTTCACCGCGACCACGTTGTCGATCATGGTCTCGTAGTGGGCCGTCAGCCCCTTGCGGGTGTGGCCCATCTCGTCGAAGGCCCCGGCCTTGATCAGCGATTCGGTGGTGCGCTTGTTGCACACGACCGCCTCGACCTTGTCCAGGTAGTCCGGGAACGAGGCGTACTTCCCCTTCGACTTACGGCCCCGGATGATCGCCTCGACGACGTTGGCGCCCACGTTCCGGACCGCGGTGAGACCGAAGAGGATCACATCGTCACCCTGGGCGGCGAAGTTCGCCTCGGACTCGTTGACGTTCGGCGTGAGCACCTTGATGCCCATGCGGCGGCACTCGTTGAGGTAGATCGCCGACTTGTCCTTGTCGTCGCGCACCGAGGTGAGCAGCGCGGCCATGTACTCGGCGGGGAAGTTGGCCTTCAGATACGCGGTCCAGTACGTGACCAGGCCGTACGCGGAGGAGTGGGCCTTGTTGAAGGCGTAGCCGGCGAACGGGACCAGCACGTCCCACACCGCCTGGATGGCCGCGTCGGAGTAGCCGCGGTCGCGGCAGCCCTTCTGGAAGGGCACGAACTCCTTGTCGAGGACTTCCTTCTTCTTCTTGCCCATCGCGCGCCGCAGCAGGTCGGCCTGGCCGAGCGAGTAGCCCGCGAGCACCTGGGCGGCCTTCTGCACCTGCTCCTGGTAGACGACCAGGCCGTAGGTGATGCCGAGGACCTCCTTGAGCGGCTCCTCCAGCTCCGGGTGGATCGGGGTGATCTCCTGCTGGGCGTTCTTCCGCAGCGCGTAGTTGATGTGCGAGTTCATGCCCATCGGGCCCGGCCGGTAGAGGGCCGAGACGGCGGAGATGTCCTCGAAGTTGTCGGGCTTCATCATGCGCAGCAGGGAGCGCATGGGGCCGCCGTCGAACTGGAAGACGCCGAGCGTGTCACCCCGGCACAGCAGCTCATAGGTCTTGGGGTCGTCCAGCGGCAGCTCGAGCAGCTTGAGGTCGACGCCCTTGTTCTGGCGCACCATCTTGACCGCGTCATCCATGATGGTCAGGTTGCGCAGGCCGAGGAAGTCCATCTTCAGCAGGCCGAGCGACTCGCAGGTGGGGTAGTCCCACTGGGTCACGACCTGGCCGTCGTTCTTCGGCGAGAAGACCGGCACATGCTCGGTCACGGTCTCGCTGGACATGATCACGCCCGCGGCGTGCACACCCATCTGCCGCACCAGGCCCTCGATGCCGCGGGCGGTGTCGATGACCTTCTTGACATCCGCCTCGTTCTCGTACATCCCGCGCACCTCGGCCGCCTCGCTGTAGCGGGGGTGCTTCTCGTCGGTGATGCCGGACAGCGGGATGCCCTTGCCGAGCACATCGGCGGGCATGGCCTTGGTGATCCGGTCGCCCATCGCATACGGGTAGCCGAGCACCCGGGCCGAGTCCTTGATCGCGTTCTTGGCCTTGATGGTGCCGTACGTGCCGATCTGGGCGACCTTGTCGGCGCCGTATTTCTCGGTGACGTACCTGATCACCTCGCCGCGCCTGCGCTCGTCGAAGTCGATGTCGACATCGGGCATGGACACGCGCTCGGGGTTCAGGAACCGCTCGAAGATCAGACCGTGGTCGATCGGGTCGAGGTCGGTGATGCCCATCGCGTACGCGACGATCGAGCCGGCCGCGGAGCCACGGCCGGGGCCCACCGCGATGCCGTTGTTCTTCGCCCACATGATGAAGTCGGCGACCACGAGGAAGTAGCCCGGGAACCCCATCTGGATGATGACGTCCATCTCGTACTCGGCCTGCTTCTGGCGGTCATCCGGGACCCCGGCCGGGTACCGGCGCTCCATGCCGCGCTTGACCTCCTCCTGGAACCAGGAGACCTCCGTGTAGCCCTCGGGCACGTCGAAGCGCGGCATCAGGTCGCGCTTGTCGAACCACCCGGTGGCGTCGATCTGCTCGGCGACCAGCAGGGTGTTGCGGCACCCCTCCTGCCAGGCGTCGGAGGAGTCGATGGCGTACATCTCGTCCGTCGACTTCAGGTAGTAGCCGGTGCCGTCGAAGCGGAAGCGGTCGGGGTCGGAGAGGTTCTTGCCGGTCTGGACGCACAGCAGCGCGTCATGGGCCACGGACTCACGGGAATAGGTGTAGTGCGAGTCATTGGTGACCAGCGGGGGGATGCCGAGCTTCTTGCCGATCTCCAGCAGGCCGTCGCGGACCCGGTGCTCGATCTCGATGCCGTGGTCCATCAGCTCCAGGAAGTACCGGTCCTTGCCGAAGATGTCCTGGTACTCCGAGGCGGCCTTGAGAGCCTCGTCGAACTGGCCGAGCCGCAGCCGGGTCTGCAACTCGCCGGACGGGCAGCCCGTGGAGGCGATCAGGCCCTCCGACCACTGGGCGATGGTCTCCTTGTCCATCCGGGGCCACTTGACGAAATAGCCCTCCATATAGGCGTCCGAGGAGAGCCGGAAGAGGTTGTGCAGACCGGCCTTGTTGGAGGCCCAGATCGTCTTGTGGGTGTAACCGCCGGAGCCGGAGACGTCGTCCCGCTTCTGGTGCGGCTGGCCCCACTGGACCCGTCGTTTGTAGCGCCGCGACTCGGGGGCGACATACGCCTCGATCCCGATGATCGGCGTGATGCCCGCGCCGGTCGCCTGCTGGTAGAAGTCGTACGCGCCGTGGAGGTTGCCATGGTCGGTCATGGCGATGTGCGTCATGCCCATTTCCTGGCAGGCGTTGAACATGTCCTTGAGCCGCGCCGCACCGTCCAGCAGCGAGTACTGGGTGTGGACATGCAGGTGCGTGAAGGGCGGCTTGGTCACGGTGGCAGACCTCCGGCGAACGGTCGATGAAGGGTGTGCGGAACAGCTCCGAAGGTTACCCCTCCGGACTGACAGCGGACGGGCACCCACGAGTAGCCTCAGGCGTTGGGACGGACGGACGGGCCGTCCCGTTCGCGATCTTCGTCATGCTCTTCTTCGCGTACTCACGTACTTTCTCCACGACACCAGGAGGCGCCCCGCGATGCCGACCCAGCAGACCCTGGCGGGACAGCGTGGCGAGCACATCCTCGCCGTTTTCGACACCGCCTTCGGCGAGCTGCTCGCCGCCGACCCGGCCGCCTTCCGTGTGAAGTTCCGCAAGATGGCCGCCTCGGCCTTCGCGTTCTACCGCGGCACGGCCTCGCTGTTCTACGCCGATGTGGAGCAGGAGCGCGACGGGGGCCCCTACCTGGACGAGCGCACGGGCCGGGTATGGATCCACGGTGACCTCCACGCCGAGAACTTCGGCACCTATATGGACGCCAACGGCCGTCTGATCTTCAATGTGAACGACTTCGACGAGGCGTATGTCGGCCCCTTCACCTGGGACCTGAAGCGCTTCGCGGCCTCTGTCGCGCTGATCGGCTACACCAAGGCGCTCAGCGACGAGAAGATCAGCGAGCTGGTGCGCATCTACGCCGCCGCCTACCGCGAGCGTATCCGCGCGCTGGCCGTCGGCGCCAAGGACGACGAGGTGCCGCCGTTCACCCTGGAGACCGCCGAGGGCCCGCTGCTGGACGCGCTGCGTGACGCCCGCTCGCTGACCCGCTTCGGGCTGCTGGACTCGATGACCTCGATCCGCGACTTCGAGCGGCGCTTCTCCGCCGGCGGCGGCTCGGTCGAGCTGGACGCGGCGACCCGCTACAAGGTCCTGGCCTCGTTCGACGGCTATCTGGAGACGCTGCCCGAGTCCAGCCTGTCCCGGCCGGACTCCTACCGCGTCAAGGACGTCGTCGGCCGCCGCGGCATCGGCATCGGCAGCGCCGGGCTGCCCTCGTACAACATCCTCCTGGAGGGCAACAGCGACGCCCTCGAGAACGATGTGGTGATCTACATGAAGCAGGCGCAGACCCCGGCGGTCTCCCGGCACATCCTGGACGAGCGGGTGCGCTCGTACTTCCACCACGAGGGCCACCGCACGGTCATCTCGCAGCGCGCCCTCCAGGCGCACGCCGACCCGTGGCTGGGCTGGACCGAGCTGGACGGCACGGGGCAGCTGGTCGCCGAGGTCTCCCCGTACGCGGTGGATCTCGACTGGTCCGACATCGACGACCCGGCCGAGATCGCGGCGGTCGTCGCCGACCTGGGGCGGGCGACGGCCACCATGCACGCGGCCGCTGACGACCAGAGCGGCCACTCCCTGGTGCCCTTCTCCACCGAGCGGGCCATCGACGCGGTGATCGCGGCGGACGAGGGCGGCTTCGCGGAGCTGCTGGTGGACTTCGCGCACTCCTACGGGGCGCGGGCGCGGGCCGACCACCAGATCTTCGTGGACCTCTTCCGGAACGGCCGCATTCCCGGCCTGTAGGACCCGCTCAAGTAATAGGAGGTCAGGGCGGGGAGTGATCCCCGCCCACGATCTTGACGCCACCCCTACAGCCGGCCGTGTGACAATCGATCCTTATGGACGGTACGGGACCACTGCTGAGGGCACTGCGCGCGGCGCTGTTCACAGCGCTGTGCGTCACGCTGTCCTCGGGCGCCCACGTTCTGCTGTCGCGCACACCGCTGCCGCTGTCGACCGTGGCGGTGCTGTCCGCCGTCGTCTTCGTGATCGCGTACGCCCTGGCGGGCCGGGAGCGCGGCTACTGGAGCATCGCCGCCCTCCTGGTCCCCCTGGAGCTCGCCGCCGACACGGTGTTCACCACCGGCCAGAGCGCCTGTTACGGGCCCTCCGGCGGCCCCGTGGCGGGCTCCCTGCGCTCCCTGGGCGTGGACCTCCTGTGCGGCAGCGGCGGCATCGGCTCCCCGCTGGCCCGGGTCACCGGGCCGGACGGGAGCGGAGCGCTCGCCTCCGTCGTGGGCTCCGCCACCCCCTGGCTGCTGCTCGCCGCCCATGTCGCGGTCGGGCTGCTC
The DNA here is from genome assembly GCF_040302705.1 of Streptomyces sp. NPDC097640. Classification (NCBI taxonomy): domain Bacteria; kingdom Bacillati; phylum Actinomycetota; class Actinomycetes; order Kitasatosporales; family Streptomycetaceae; genus Streptomyces; species Streptomyces sp. NPDC097640. The sequence goes on along the minus strand of NZ_JBEOSB010000013.1, from coordinate 9,603 downwards.
GCCGCGGCCTGGCTGCGGCGCGGCGAGGCCGCCATGGCCCGGCTGCTGACCTCGCTCGCCGCCTTCGCCTTCCGCCCGCTGCTGCTGGCCGTCGCGGTCGTCACCGCGGCCTTCGCGCCCCGGCACCGGGCCCCGCGGCCGGAGCGCTCCGCGAGTCCGGTCCCGGCGCTCCCCCTCCTCGTGCACTCCGTCGTGCGGCGTGGTCCGCCGTGCTCAGCCACCGCCTGAGCACAGCGATCCCCACCCTTTCGCAGACCTTCACACGACGGAGACCGATCCATCATGAGCAACCGCAACAACCACCAGAACAAGCAGGCCGCACGCGAGCGGATGCGCGCCGAGCGCGACCGCCAGGCCAAGAAGGACCGGACGCGCCGCCAGCTGATCGTCGGCGGCGCGGTCGTCGGCATCCTGGCGATAGCGGGCGGCATAGGCTACGCCGTCACCCAGATGAACAGCGGCGGAAACGCCAGCCAGGAGTGGAAGACGGCCGCCGAGAAGAAGGCCCTGGTCAAGCCCGCCCACACCACCGGCCCCCAGGGCACGACCGTGATCATCGGCAACAAGAGCGCCAAGAACACCCTGCATGTCTACGAGGACATGCGCTGCCCGATCTGCGCCCAGTTCGAGCAGTACACGGGCACCACCGTGGCGAAGGACATCAAGAACGGCACCTTCAAGGCGCAGTACACGATGGGCACCTTCCTGGACGACAAGCAAGGCATGGTCGGGGCCGGCTCGAAGAACGCCCTGAGCGCCCTGGGCGCGGCCCTCAACGTCAGCCCCGACGCCTTCCTGGAATACAAGTCGGCGCTCTTCTCGGCCAAGAACCACCCCAAGCAAGAGAGCGACGACGCCTTCGCCAGCGATCAGAAGCTGATCGCCATCGCCCAGCAGGTCAAGGCGCTCAAGGGCAACACGACCTTCGAGAAGGCCGTGACCAACGGCACCTACGACCGGTGGGCGCTGGCCATGTCGAAGACGTTCGACGACACCAAGGACGTGACCGGCACCCCGACGCTGAAGCTGAACGGCAAGATCCTGACGACGGACCAGGGGGGCGTCCCGCTCACCCCGGACCAGTTCACCCCGCTGGTCCAGCAGAACCTCAAGAAGTAGGACCGAGGGGCCCGAGTGGCTCAGGGGCTTACCCCTCCGCCACCTCCGAGAGGAAGCCGAGCGCCACCTTCCAGGTGGCCTCGGCGGCCTCCTCGTCGTAGTCCGGCAGCTCCGGGTCGGTGAACACGTGCCCGGCGCCCGGGTAGCGGTAGATCTCCACGTCGGCCCCGGCCCGGCCCATCCGCAGGTACCACGCGTTCAGCCAGTCGTGCGGCTCGAAGGGGTCCGGGTCCGCGACGTGCAGCTGCACCGGCAGGCCGTCCGTCGCCGCGTCGTCGGGGAGGTCCGAGGTGCCGTGCAGAAGCAGCAGCCCGCGCGCCTTCTCGTCGCCCAGCGCGAGGTTCTGGGCGATCGACCCGCCGAGCGAGAACCCCGCGTACACCACGCCGCGGTCCGACAGCGGCGCGGCGGCGACCACGGCCCGCCGCAGCAGTTCGTCCCCGCCGATCTCCTCCTTCAGCGCCATGCCCTCCTCGGCGCTGTCGGCCGTCCGCCCCTCGAACAGATCGGGCACATGCACCTCGTGCCCGGCGGCGCGCAGCCGGTCGGCGGCCGCGTGCGCGGCGGGCCGCAGCCCGTACATCGAATGGAGAAGCAGGATCGGGGAACGGGTCACTTCGTCACTTCCTTGTCGCACGGGGAGGATCAGGATAAGTGTCCATGGAGGACGTACTGCGTCCGCTCGCCGTCATCGGCGGCTCGCTCGCCATCACCCTGAGCGTCGGCTGGGCGGTCGACCGGCTGCTTCGGCGCACCGACGCCCGCCACGCGGAAACGCCGCTGTGGGGTCTGCTGCGCCGCTGCCGGTTTCCGCTCCAGGTGACGGTGTGCACGGCGCTGCTGCGCGGCTCGTACGACCAGACGCACGCCCGGGTGGTCCGGGAGCACGCTTCGGGTATCGCCCAGTTCCTGGCGCTGGTGTTGATCGCGGCCACGGCATGGCTCGCGGTGCGGGTCTCGGCGGCGGTGGTGGAGTCCTCGTACTACCGCTATGCCGCCAGCGCGCACGACCCGGCGCGGGTGCGCCGGGTGCGCACCCAGGTGACGCTGATCCAGCGGGTGGTGACCGCGGTCGTCGGGGTGGTCGCGGCCTCGGCGATGCTGCTGACGTTTCCCGCGATGCGCACGGTGGGCGCCTCCGTGCTGGCCTCCGCCGGGATCCTGGGCATCGTCGCCGGTGTCGCCGCGCAGTCGACGCTGGGCAATCTCTTCGCCGGGCTGCAGATCGCCTTCGGCGACATGGTGCGGATCGGCGACACGGTGGTGGTGGACGGCGAGTGGGGCACGGTCGAGGAGATCACGCTGACCTTCCTGTCGGTGCGGACCTGGGACGAGCGCCGGATCACCATGCCGGTGTCGTACTTCACGGCCAAGCCGTTCGAGAACTGGTCGCGCGGCGGGGCACAGAAGACCGGCTCGGTCCTGTTCCACCTCGACCACTCGGCGCCGGTCGCGGCGATGCGGGTGAAGCTGGGCGAGATCGTGCGGATGTCCCCGGCGTGGGACGGCCGGGACTGGACCCTCGCGGTCACGGACACCACGCCGTCCACGATGGTGGTGCGGGCGCTGGTCACGGCGCGGGACGCGGACGACGCGTGGACCGTGCGCTGTGAGGTGCGGGAGCAGATGATCACGTGGCTGCGGGAGCACCATCCGTACGCGCTGCCGCGCATCACCACGGCCACCGTCCAGCCGCCCCGGACCTCGCCCGAGTCCGAGGACCGCCGCCTCACCCGCCTCGACGACGACCTGAGCAGGGACGGCACGCGCCAGGCCTAGAGCGCCCTGCGCATGGCTCGGTGCGGGATGCCGCTGCCCTCGTCGAACTCCGGACCGTACGCGGCGTAGCCGAGCCGCTCGTAGAAGCCGAGGGCGTGGGTCTGGGCCTCCAGGTAGACCTCGGCCAGCCCGCGCCGCCGCGCCTCCTCCTCGACCGCGCGGACGAGCTCCGCGCCGAGCCCGGTGCCGCGCGCGGTCCGCAGGACCGCGAGCCGGCCGAGGACCGCGGTCGTGGCGCCGTCCACACCCGCGCCGCCGTACTTCTTGTCCGCGGCCGCCCCGTGCAGAAAGCGGACGGTGCCCACCGGACCCCCGGGGCCGGTGGCCAGGAGGTGGACGGCGTGCGCGTCGTACTCGTCCATCTCCTCCGGCTCGGGAATCCGCTGCTCGACGACGAAGACCTCGCGGCGGACGTCGTGGCAGGCCGCGAGGGCGTCCGCGGCCACGACCTCGATCCGGTGGGTCATGCGCTGTCCGCGCGCACGGTGTCCAGCGCCGTCTGGAGGTCGTCCGGGTAGCGGCTCTCGAATTCCACCCAGCCGACGCCCCCGGGGTGCTCGAAGCCCAGGCGCACGGCGTGCAGCCACTGCCGGGTCAGCTTCAGCCGCTTGGCGAGCGTGGGGTCGGCGCCGTACGTCAGGTCGCCGACGCACGGGTGGCGGTGGGCCGCCATGTGGACGCGGATCTGGTGGGTGCGCCCTGTCTCCAGCTTGATGTCGAGGAGGCTGGCGGCGCGGAACGCCTCGATGAGGTCGTAGTGGGTGACGCTGGGCTTGCCCTCGGCGGTCACGGCCCACTTGTAGTCGTGCTGCGGATGGCGGCCGATCGGCGCGTCGATGGTGCCGCTCAGCGGGTCGGGGTGGCCCTGGACGAGGGCCTGGTAGCGCTTGTCGACCGTGCGCTCACGGAACTGCTGCTTGAGCAGGGTGTAGGCGCGCTCGGACTTGGCGACGACCATGAGGCCGGAGGTGCCGACGTCCAGCCGGTGCACGATGCCCTGCCGCTCGGCCGCCCCGGAGGTCGAGATCCGGAAGCCCGCGGCGGCCAGGCCGCCGATCACGGTCGGGCCGGTCCAGCCGGGGCTGGGGTGTGCGGCGACGCCGACCGGCTTGTCGATCACCACGACGTGCTCGTCGTCGTGCACGATCTCCATGCCCTCGACGGGCTCGGCGACGATCCGTACGGGCGGCGCGGCCTGCGGCATCTCCACCTCGAGCCAGGCGCCGCCGGAGACCCGGTCGGACTTGCCCGCGACGCTGCCGTCGACCTGCACCTTTCCCGCGGCGGCCAGCTCCGCCGCCTTGGTCCGAGAGAAGCCGAACATGCGCGCGATCGCGGCGTCGACACGCTCGCCTTCGAGGCCGTCGGGTACAGGGAGGGTGCGGATCTCGGGAATCGTACTCACCCGTCGAGTATGCCGGACCGCGCACCCCGGTTCGTACGTCAGTCCTTGTGGACGGTCCCGTCCGGATCCAGGCCGCGGAAGGACAGGATGACGATCAGGATGCCGCCGCAGACGATGGCCGAGTCGGCGAGGTTGAAGACCGCGTAGTGACGGGGCGCGATGAAGTCGACCACCGCGCCCTGGAGCCCGCCGGGGGCGCGGAAAATGCGGTCGGTGAGGTTGCCGAAGGCGCCGCCCAGCAGCAGCCCGAGCGCCGTCGCCCAGGGCAGGCTGTAGAGCTTGCGGGCCAGCCGGGCGATCACCACGATGACGCCGGTCGCGATCACCGTGAAGGCGATGGTGTAGGCCTCGCCGAAGCCGAAGGCCGCGCCCTTGTTACGGACCACCTCGAACTGGAGCCAGGTGCCGATCACCTCGATCGGTTCGCGGTGCTCCAGCTTGGCGACCACCAGCAGCTTGCTGCCCAGGTCGAGCAGGTAGGCCAGCGCGGCGACCGCGAGCAGCACCCCGACGCGCCGCGTGCGCCCGGCGCCCGCGCCGTCAGCGCCCGCGACGGCGCCTTCCTCGGCCTTCCCCGCTTCTGGCGTACCGATGGCCTGCTCCGCCTCTGTCACGTGAGTCCCTCAAACATCGTCCGGGGCCAGTCTCCCCCTGGCTGAGGACGAGGGTACGGCACTTCCGGCAAGCGGTCAGCGCCGCTCCTGCCGCTGCTTGCACTCCACACAGAGCGTGGCCCTGGGAAACGCCTGCATCCGGGCCTTGCCGATGGGGTTGCCGCAGTTCTCGCACAGCCCGTACGTCCCGGCGTCCAGCCGCTCCAGTGCGCGCTCGGTCTGGTGCAGCATCTCGCGGGCGTTGCCGGCCAGGGCCAGCTCGTGCTCACGGGTGATGTTCTTGGTGCCGGTGTCGGCCTGGTCGTCGCCGGCGCCGTCCCCGGAGTCCCGCATCAGCCCGCTGATCGCCTCCTCGGAGGCGAGGATCTCGGTGCGCAGCCGTCCGGCCTCGGTCAGCAGCTCGGAGCGCGCCTCGGCCACCTCCTCCGGCGACCAGGGCTCCTCGCCCGGGCGTACGGCGAGGTCGGCGGCGGCCACGGCGCCGGCGCGGGCCTTGGGGACGGCGCCGGGCGCCTCGGGGGCCTGCTTCGCGGTCGGCGCACCGCTCGGAGTCTTCTTAGCAACCACTTTCCTGGCTCCCGTCTTCTTCGCGGGCACCGCCTGTTCGGCCGGTGCGGCCTTCTTGGCTGTGGCTTTGGCCGTGGTCCTGGCTGTGCTCTTCTTCGCTGCCGCCCCGCGGGCCTCGGTCCCGGCGGCGGTCTTCTTGGCGGCGGTCTTCTTGGTCGCGCCCTTCTTGGCGTCCGCTTTCCTGGCGTCGGCCTTCTTGACGCCCTTCTTGGCGTCGGCATTCTTGGCGTCGGCCGTCTTCCCCACCGGGCTCTTCGCGGCCTCATCGGCCGCCGTGGCGGCGGTCGCGGCCTTCGTCGCCTTCGCCGTGCTCTTCTTCACGGCGGTCTTCCTAGCCACCATGGCCGCGGCCCCTTCACATATTGTGATCTTGCACGCGAATCGTTCCGGAACGATAAATCGACTCCAGGCACGCGGCAACGGGGCACGCCGCCCGATTCGCCCGGCTTGCCCGCGGGACAAGCCGGTCTCATCGGTTGTGCCCCACCGCCCGCCCGGTAATCCGGCCATGAACCGGTACCGCGTGGTGACGCCCCGGCCGGGCGGACTCCGACACCCGGCGTATCGCCATTCGGGTCACCGCCCGGGCGGCCCGTACCTCAGTCGGCGCAGCCCGGAAACCGGTCGGCCCGACACCGCCCGGACGCGTACACTGGGCGAAGCGAAAGGCATGGAAGGGGACGAGTAGCGTCGTACGCAGCCATGAGCGACCCGGGGACGGTGCGAGCCCGGGGGCGAGCGCGATGTGAAGGATCACCCCTGAGCCGCCGGAAGAACGCCCGCCCAGGGCCAGTAGAACCGGCGTCGCGACCCCAATGAGGGGGCCAGGAGCTTCAAGGCGCTCCCGGCCAAGGAGGGTGGTACCGCGGGAGCGCGAGCTCTCGTCCCTCCGACGGAACGCAACCAGCACGTGTCCGCCGGAGGAAGAATCCGATGACGCAGTACCGCCAGGTGCCCGCCCAGGTCGACCTGCCCGCTCTCGAACACGCCGTGCTCGACTTCTGGCGGGAGAACAAGATCTTCGCCCGGAGCCTCGAGCAGTCGGCGGGGCGGCCGGAGTGGATCTACTACGAGGGCCCGCCGACCGCCAACGGCATGCCGGGCGCCCACCACATCGAGGCCCGCGTCTTCAAGGACGTCTTCCCGCGCTTCCGCACCATGCGCGGCTATCACGTCGAGCGCAAGGCGGGCTGGGACTGCCACGGCCTGCCGGTCGAGCTGGCCGTCGAGAAGGAGCTCGGCTTCAGCGGCAAGCAGGACATCGAGGCGTACGGCATCGCCGAGTTCAACGACAAGTGCCGCGAGTCGGTCGGCCGGCACATCGACGCCTTCGCCGAGCTCACCAAGCGCATGGGGTTCTGGACCGACCTCGACGGCGCGTACTGGACCATGAACCCCGAGTACATCGAGTCGGTGTGGTGGTCGCTGAAGGAGATCTTCAACAAGGGGCTGCTGGTCCAGGACCACCGGGTCGCCCCCTGGTGTCCGCGCTGCGGCACCGGCCTGTCCGACCACGAGCTGGCGCAGGGCTATGAGACGGTCGTCGACCCCTCCGTCTTCGTGCGCTTCCCGCTGACCTCCGGACCGCTGGCGGGCGAGGCCGCGCTGCTGGTGTGGACGACCACGCCCTGGACGCTGGTGTCCAACACCGCCGTGGCCGCGCACCCCGAGGTCCGGTACGTGGTCGCCACGAACGGCGAGGAGAAGCTGGTCGTCGCCGAGCCGCTGCTGGAGAAGGCGCTCGGGGAGGGCTGGACCGCGACCGGCCAGGCCTTCACCGGAGCCGAGATGGAGCGCTGGACGTATCAGCGTCCCTTCTCCCTCGTGAACTTCGACAGCGACGCGCACTTCGTGGTCAACGCCGACTACGTGACCACCGAGGACGGCACCGGCCTGGTCCACCAGGCCCCCGCGTTCGGCGAGGACGACCTGCTGACCTGCCGCGCGTACGGCCTGCCGGTGGTCAACCCGGTCCGCCCGGACGGCACCTTCGAGGAAGGCCTGGAGCTTGTCGGCGGCCAGTTCTTCAAGAAGGCCGACGAGGCGCTGACGGCCGATCTGGCCGCCCGCGGCCTGCTGTTCCGGCATGTGCCGTACGAGCACAGCTACCCGCACTGCTGGCGCTGCCACACCGCGCTGCTCTACTACGCCCAGCCGTCCTGGTACATCCGCACCACCGCGATCAAGGACGCGCTGCTGCGCGAGAACGAGCGGACGAACTGGTTCCCCGACTCGGTCAAGCACGGCCGCTACGGCGACTGGCTGAACAACAACATCGACTGGGCCCTGTCCCGCAACCGCTACTGGGGCACGCCGCTGCCCATCTGGCGCTGCCAGGAGAACCACCTCACCGTCGTCGGCTCCCGCGCCGAGCTCTCCGAGCTCACCGGCGCCGACCAGAGCGGACTGGACCCGCACCGGCCGTTCATCGACGAGATCACCTTCACCTGCACCGCCGAGGGCTGCGAGCTGGAGGCCACGCGGGTCCCCGAGGTCATCGACGCCTGGTACGACTCGGGCTCGATGCCCTTCGCCCAGTGGGGCTACCCGTACCGCAACAAGGAGATCTTCGAGAAGCGCTACCCCGCGCAGTTCATCTCCGAGGCCATCGACCAGACCCGCGGCTGGTTCTACACCCTGATGGCGGTCGGCACGCTCGTCTTCGACAAGTCGAGCTACGAGAACGTGGTCTGCCTCGGACACATCCTGGCCGAGGACGGCCGGAAGATGTCCAAGCACCTGGGCAACATCCTGGAGCCGATCCCGCTCATGGACCAGCACGGCGCCGACGCCGTCCGCTGGTTCATGGCCGCCGGCGGCTCGCCCTGGGCGGCGCGCCGGGTGGGCCACGGCACCATCCAGGAGGTCGTCCGCAAGACCCTGCTCACCTACTGGAACACGGTCGCCTTCCAGGCCCTGTACGCGCGCACCTCGGGCTGGGCCCCGAGCGCGGCCGACCCGGCCCCGGCCGACCGGCCGCTGCTCGACCGCTGGCTGCTGAGCGAGCTGGGCGTGCTGACCGACCAGGTGACGCAGGCTCTGGAGGCGTTCGACACCCAGCGCGCCGGCAAGCTGCTGTCGGGCTTCGTCGACGACCTGTCCAACTGGTACGTCCGCCGCTCCCGCCGCCGCTTCTGGCAGGGCGACGCGGCCGCGCTGCGCACGCTGCACGACGTGATCGAGACGGTCACCCGGCTCATGGCCCCGCTCGTCCCCTTCATCACCGAGCGGGTCTGGCAGGACCTGATCGTCCCGGTCGTCCCGGACGCCCCGGAGTCCGTGCACCTCGCCTCGTGGCCGGAGGTCGCCGAGGGCCAGGTCGACCCCGCCCTCTCGACGCACATGACGCTGGTGCGCCGGCTGGTCGAGCTGGGCCGCGCGACCCGCGCCGAGTCCGGGGTCAAGACCCGCCAGCCGCTGTCGCGCGCGCTGGTCGCGGCGTCCGGCTTCGAGTCGCTCTCCGCGGAGCTGCGCACGCAGATCGAGGAGGAGCTGAACGTCTCCTCGCTGGCCTTGCTGAGCGAGGTCGGCGGCTCGCTCGTCGACACCACGGCGAAGGCCAACTTCCGCGCCCTCGGCAAGCGCTTCGGCAAGGGCACCCAGCCGGTAGCCAAGGCGATCGCCGAGGCGGACGCGGCCGCGCTGTCGGTGGCGCTGCGCGAGGGGACGGCGTCGGTGGTCGTGGACGGCGAGACGGTCGCGCTGTCCCCGGACGAGGTGATCATCACCGAGACGCCGCGCGAGGGTTGGTCGGTCGCCTCCGACTCGGGCGCCACGGTGGCCCTCGACCTGGAGATCACCCCGGAGCTGCGGCGCGCGGGGCTCGCCCGTGACGCGATCCGGCTGATCCAGGAGGCCCGCAAGAACAGCGGCCTCGACGTGGCCGACCGGATCGCGCTGCGCTGGAGCACGGCCGACGAGGAGGTCCGTACGGCGCTGACCGACCACGCGGCGCTGATCGCGGACGAGGTCCTCGCGACGGACTTCGCGTCCGGTGACGGCGACTCCGGCTACAGCGAGGAGTTCGCCGACGCGGCGCTGGGCCTCACGTTCCGCCTCCGCAAGGCGTAACCCGCCCCCTGTACCAAAGCGCCGGAGTGGCTGGTGAATCCAGCCACT